>NZ_JAGWCV010000053.1:0-23246 GCF_020657735.1 Clostridioides sp. ZZV15-6383
TTGCTATATTTTTTGTGTTTTTTAGACATAGAAAAACCCCCTTAGAGTATACACTTTTTAGACCTATTATAATGGCCTTTTATTTAAATGTCTACTATAAGGGGATTATACTAATTTTGAGACAGCCTCTTTAAACAACAAACTTATTTTTCCACTTATAAATCCAATAATATTGAAATAACATCAAAAGGTGCTATTTCATATATTTGCTCTTTTTCTACATCTTCTATTGCACTTACAATTTTCCCGTTTCTATTTTTAAATATTTGCTCATCTAATATCATTTTCTTACTGCTTGGATTTTCCAATCTTATTATGAATTTATCTTTACTATAATAAGAAGGATAACATGCTGATATAAGATAGTTTTCTGGTAAAGATATTACTTCTAATTCTCTATTTACAGATTTCTCGACAATTGATTTTTGAATCTTATTGTCTATACGATATAAAAAGAAATTGTAGTCCTGCAATTGATAATTTACACATTCCTGTAGATAATTGTGAGTTAAACTTGCAACGTCTAATTCATCAAATGGTTTGGAACTCATATATACTGCGAATGAAAAATCTAATTCTTTAAGTATTTGAGCTTTATCAGTTTTAATTCTTATATGACCTTTTTTAGTTGTATCGCCAGAGGCACGCCCTGGTCTATACAATAAATCAGGCTTTCCTAGTTCATCTGTAGTAGCAAGCAAAGTCAATGCAATTTCATCTTCAATATGTTGATATTCTTTTATTCCTCTAGTAAATACAGTACAACTTCTATTTTGATTTGTCAGAGTAATGTTACTTTCCAAAGGTTCTAAATCTATAGGCATTTCACTGTAAATATCTTCCCAGTTGTCTAAAACTCCATTTTCTCTTGTTATATATCCAAATGGCAATGATGCTATGTTTTTATTATCTTTTATATCAGTTTTTATATGAACACGTAGTCTATGATTATATACTATATTATCAACACAAAGCTTTACATCTATTAATGGATTTTCTTTTGATAAGATAATACTTGCTTTTACATTTAATTTTTCATTAAGATATTTGTTTTTTCTATCTTCTAATGTACGTGGTAATAGAGTAGAACCTTCAACCACTATTTTTTCATATCCTAAAGTTTTTTCTGTATATACTCTCTCAAACAAAAGTTTTATATCCTCATCATCTTCTAATGGAGAAAAGTCATAAGTGTCACCTGCATTACCACTGTCTTTTAAGGTTAAAAAGTTTGATATGCAAGTTCCATCTTTAAGCTGTAAATTTAAGTTTCCATCTTTATATATTATCTTATAATTGTCATTAGATATAAAAGTATCATTAGATTTATTAAGTGCTACCATTTCTTTATTACTTGATTCAAAGCTAACAACTTTATAACCAAGTGCAGGAAGCTGTATATTTATTCTTACTTTTAATATATAATATCCTGGTTCTTCAATAAATATATTACCAGCAGGTGTTTCTTCTAATACATTTTCTCTCGGTTTTACATAAGTTTCTTCAATTATAGTAGCATCTAAATTATCTTTAAAATAAATATTTTTACTATCACTTACAATTTGTATCTCTTTATATCCTCTAAAACGTTTAGTTTCTGTATTAAATACTAGAATATCATTTTTAGATAATTTAAGCCCTTCTGAAATTTTTTTGACAATAGTATTTTCAATACTATCACATATTTCATTTGCTTCTCTTATACGATGAAGAATATCATCTGTTACAGTATCAGTTACACATCCAGCTAAACTATCGTGTGCTTGTCCTTCTAAAAGTTTTTTCCATGTATTTATAATTAATTGATTGCTTATTTCAATTTTGCTCTTTTTAGCAATTACTAATAATGGTTCTATTCTTTTAATCAACTTATTTTCTAGTTTATCACATGCTAATTTTATATCCATTCTACTAGAACCAATTGATTTATGTATTCTTGCCAGTACAGGTTCTCTAAATTCTCCTCTATAACTTTCTAATGACTCTATGGATTTTATATATTTCAAAAACTCTTGATATGAACTTGTTATATATGAATACTTTCCAATATTATTAATCTCTTTAATTTTATTCTTGAAATCACCTATTATATTTAGTTGGTCATTTCCTGAAGGTATTAATACCTCATCTAAATCACTATATGATTTAATAAAATCAATAGCTGGGTCTAAACGTCCATCAACATACTTTGATGAAGGTTCTAAAAGCATACCAGTCCCATATCCATGTGGCATATTTACAGCATATATATAACTTTCTCCATTTAAGCTTTTCCACTTAAAATATGGTGATTGAACCTGTTTACCAAGATGTATACCTCTCCAAAAGAATATATTATCAAGACCTACATGCTTTAACAATACAGGCATCTGTGCATTAAATCCAAATGTATCTGGCAAATACCCAATTTTCATATACTTACCATATTTTTTACTTTCAAAAATTCCAATCATTAAGTTCCTTAAAATAGACTCTCCTCTAGCAAAGAATGTATCTGTTTGAGTAAACCATGGTCCAATATGCAGTCTATCTTCTTTTATTAATTTTTTAATGATTTCTATTTTTTCTTTATGTATTTGTACATAATCATCCAAAATAGAAAGCTGTCCATCAAGAACAAAACTTACATCTGGATTACGTTCTAGTTCATCAATTACATCTGTAAATAGTTGTTCACTAAGTACTAATGCATCTCCAGAAGTAAAATACCATTCTCTATCCCAGTGTGTATGATTAACAATATGCGCTTTTATCATTTACTCTCCTCTGTTCTTTATCTTTAATATTTAATTCTAAAGTCAATATCTAATACTTTATTGAGTATAAGATTTATCTTGAATATAATTCATATATAATTCATAACTCTTCTTAAAGCTATACTACATTTTAAGCTTCCCACTCTGATTCGTCAAAATCATCATCTTCAAATTCATCATCTTCAATCACTGGATTTCCACGTAATAGTATAACTAGGCCAGCTACAATTGCTGTTCCAACTACTATTGATAATACATACATTGGCCATTTTTCTACTGTAAACCACCCATAAAATCCACTAATTGGAGTTGCATTTACTGAACCTAAGCCAACTGCCATAGCTGAAGCAATTGCAGTTCCAATTACACATGAAGGTATTACTTTTAATGGAGATTCTACTGCAAAAGGAATTGCTCCTTCACTTACTCCAATTAAACCCATTATAAGAGATGATTTTCCAGCTTCACATAATTGCTTATTATACTTTTGTTTTGCTAATATAGTAGCAAGACCCAGTCCTAATGGTGGTATAACGATTCCTACCATTGCAGCAGTATTGGGTGCATAAATTCCACTTGTTAATAATGCAAGTGATGTTGTTAAAGCTGCTTTATTAACTGGTCCACCTAGGTCAACTGCCATCATAGCTCCAATAATTGCTGCCATCAATATCTGATTCGTACCTGATAATCCATTTAACCAATTTTCTAATCCAGTATTTAATGTAGCAAAAGGTATCCCTATCACATAATTAATTAATACAACAGTGATTAATGTACCAAATACTGGTACTATGAATATTGGCACTATTGAAGCTGCCGATTTTGGTAACTTTACATGATTTTTAATAAATAAACATATATATCCTGCTATAAGACCAACTGCCAAAGCACCTAAAAAACCTGCCCCTATATCTTTAGCAATCATCCCACCAACAAGACCTGGTACAATGGCTAATTTATCAGCTATAGAAAATCCTATAAATGCAGCAATTACAGGAAACATTAATCCTAAAGCAGTACCTCCAAAACCATCTAAATCATGTAATAATCTAACAATACTACTAGTACTTTCTGCATATTTAGCATCCCATATATCTGGTATATTATAGAAAGAACCACCAACACGAGATATTGCCATTATCATAGCACCTGCAATTACTAGTGGAATCATATATGATATTCCAGTTAAAACATGCTTTTTTAACTCAGAGACTATCTTTTTTAACATTACATTTTCCTCCATTTATTTAGTGTCAATTAACTTTAGTGCATCATTTATTACTTTTTCTGCATCCTTTATAGGTGCATTGACTGGTACTTCTAATATTTCTTTTCCCTCAAAACGCTCAGCATTTCTTACTTTAGTATCTACTGCAAATATTACTACTTCTGCAATTTGTGCATCTTTTACAGTTAACTCATTATCAATTCCTGTAGCTCCTTGTGTCTCAACTTTTATAAGGTGTCCCATCTTTTTTGAAGCTTTCTTTAATGCTTGTGCTGCCATATATGTATGTGCAACTCCTGTTGCACATGCTGTAACTGCTATAATTTTTCTTTTCATATCTACATCTCTCCTTCTTCACTAAATATATTAATTATTTCTTGTGCTGAATTAGCTAATT
This sequence comes from Clostridioides sp. ZZV15-6383, assembly GCF_020657735.1. Taxonomy (NCBI): domain Bacteria; kingdom Bacillati; phylum Bacillota; class Clostridia; order Peptostreptococcales; family Peptostreptococcaceae; genus Clostridioides; species Clostridioides sp. ZZV15-6383. The sequence goes on from NZ_JAGWCV010000053.1 coordinate 4,385, forward strand.
TTAATGCATCCACATTATCATCATCCATAAGCTTAGTTGCCAATTTAGACAATAATACAAGATGATTGCTATCCTTATCAATATTACTTATAGCCAGTAAGAAAATACTATCTACTGGTTTTTCATCTAAAGCATCCCACTCAATCTTATGTTTAGTTTTTGCAAATATTATAGAAGATTGCTTGACAGCATTACTTTTCCCATGAGGAATAGCAATACCATTCCCAATACCTGTAGTTGCATGTTCTTCTCTTTCTAAAACAGACTTAACATATTCTTCTTCATTGTCCACAATCCCATTTTCAACAAATATACTACTTAATTTTTTTATTGTTTCTTCCTTTGTAGTTGCATCAAGATTAAAAACAATTTGCTCTTTTTTTAATACATCTGATATTTTCACTATATATTCTCCTCCATTAGCAAATCGTACACTTCTTTTGGTGAAGTTGCACTTAATATGTCATTTATATTTTTTTTATTGTCAATGAAGTCATAAAAAACTTCATATATTTCATCAAGTTCTAGGTTTTTGTCATTTTCTAATGAAATGAAGAAAATAACTTCTACATTTTCATTTCCCCATGTAACAGGATTTTTTAAAGTTGCAACAGATATATTAGATTTTTTAATATAATTAGGATTAGCATGAGGTGTAGCTATTGATTGAAAAGATGTATAAGATAACTTCTCTCTCTCAATTGCACTTTCTGCTATACCTTCTTTTGCAAAACCTTTTTTTATCAGGTTATCTGTTATACATTTAATTACATCTTCATAGTTTGAAACCTCAATGTTTAATAAAATATTTTCTTCAAAGATTAAGTTTTTGAAAGATTTATATTTCTTAGAAACATTCCCCGAAACATTTTGTATATTTCTTTCCAATGTTCTTATATCACTTTCATTTAAAATAGGGCTAACTACTATTGTTGGAATAGTTTCTAACTCTAAATAAATAGTACTTATTACTAGGTCTGCATCAATTTTACTGGACACTAGTTCTTGTACAGAAAGTATTTTTTCAATCTTTATCATAGGAAAGTATTTTTTTATTCTTGCAGATAATAATCTAGATGAACCTAGTCCTGTACTGCACACTAGAATTACTCTAATATTTTGTGGAAGTTCTTTCATTCTTTCCCTAAAAGCTTCAAAATGTAGTGCTATATAGGCACATTCATCATCATTTATCCTAATATCATATATAAATTCAATTACTTTCTTTAAATCTAAAGCTTGCTCAAATGATAAAGAAAAGTTTTGTTTGATTGTGTTTACATATGGATTTTTAATACTAAGCCCATATGTCAATCTATTTATTGATGAATGTACATGTGAGGTTAATCCATCAATCAAGTCTTTGTCATAAGCTGTCTCATACAATGTATTTTTTATAATTTCTCTAAGATTTGAGATATTATTTGTATTTGTTTCATATGGATTAGTTAAAGTATTTTTTAGTTCAGTAGTATCTCTATGTTGGTCAGCTGCTACTAAATGCAGATTTATATATCCAATTTCAGATTTTGGTAATAGTATCGAAAATTGTTCTTCTAATTGTTTTGCTAAATAATTGGTATTTGACATTTGATTATTTTCTATATTACCAGTATACAAACTTTCTTCTATATATTCGCCTTTTCTAATTCTCTCTACAGCTATAGCCAAATGTATAACTAATGACTGAAATTCATAATCAGAAAATTCAAATTTTCTTTCTCTGCTTAAATTCCTAAGAATATCAATAATTATTGATAAATCATCTTCAGAAAAAATACCATTTACATCTGCTTGTATCTTTTCAAATGCTTGATAAAAGCTTTCTTGTTCTTGCTTAATATACCAGTTTCTACTCCAAAATTTATGTATAAATTTAGCAGTAAGTTGCCTTTTATCTCTTTCACTTATATTCAACTTTATTCCTTTACTAGGTTTTTTATATATAGAAACTCCTTCATTTTTTAGCAATTTTTCAACTTCAGCTAAATCTCTTTCAATAGTTCCACGACTTATATATAATTCATCAGAAAGTTGTTGTATAGTAATATAATCATTAGTTTTCAACAATATTGAATATATATAGATAACTCTCTCCTCTCTGGTTGTAGGAATTTGACTTCCTTTATTATCTAGGTAAGGAAGTATTTTCTTTAAATCTCCATCAATATAAACACCTATTTTAGGTTTTCTCACTAAAGAAAGACCTATCTTTTTAAGTACTGTTTCTACTTCTTTAAGAGATTTTGAAACTGTTTTTTCTGAAACATCTAAATCATCTGCTATTGCTTTTACAGTTGTATGACCTTCTTTTAATAAAAACTTTATTATTCTAATTTCACGATTTTGAATCATATCAGTTAACATTTTCAATTTTACTCCTTCCCTTTATTTTTATTTTAATGGAAAACATTTTTCTAAAAAACTACTAATATTTCCTGATTAAATACGGTAATTTTGATGTATTGAATACTTTAATTTTAGATGATAAATTAAAAACTATCTAAATTTAATATGAAAGGAAATAACATAATGCTAACAATAATTATTGCTTTGCTTCCTGTAATGGGATGGGGATTGATGCCAATAGTTGCAAATTTTAAAAAAAGTTCTCCTTATGAACAACTTTTAGGTACCTCTATAAGTGCATTTATATTTTCCACTATAATAACTTTGGTTATGCATCCTGAGATTACATTTTTTTCATTTTTTGTAAGTATGATTTCTGGAGTATTCTGGAGTTTGGGACAACTAATGCAGTTTAAAGCGATTCAAATTACTAGTGTATCTAAAGTCATGCCGATTTCAAATGGTTCACAGTTAACTTTTACGACTTTGCTAGCTGTAATCTTATTTAATGAATGGACCAGTACTAAAATGTTCCTGATTGGTTCTTTATCAATATTATGTATAATAATTGGTATACTTCTCACAAATTATCAGACTAAAAAATATACAGATAAAAATATGTTAAAATGTGTTGGAGTTGTATTATTATCCTCTCTATTTTTGGCATTATATGTTATAACTAATCAAATATTTTTGATTGAAGGATATAGAATTATATTACCTCAATCTGTTGGTATGTTGATAACTTCATTTATTATTGTTAAGTATTTTTCTAAAGAGATTGTATATAAGGAAAGTGTTTTATTCAATTTAATTACTGGAATATTGTGGTCAATAGCGAATTTAGGTATGTTTATAACAACTAATACATTGGGAGTTACAATAAGTTTTTCTATCTCTCAGAGTTGTGTGATAGTAGCCACTTTAGGAGGGATTATATTTTTTAAAGAAAAGAAGAATAAAAAAGAATGGCTTGCTATTCTTCTTGGCATAATACTAATCATGTCTGGTGTCTTTATATTGAGTATTATAAAATAGGTATTTATTTACACAAATCCATATATACTTTGTACATATAAATTAACTGTTTCAATTTATTTAAATAAATTTACTCATATACTTGAAATAATAGCATATGTATTTATGAAACTAAACTATACTCTAAATGTAAGCCTATTTCATTAAATACACATGCTATAAATTTATAAATTTTTCTTCAAATATGAGAGTATCAAGTATCCTATATTGTAAGTAAATTTAACTTTAAAAATTCACAAACTAATGTTGTGTTATTTAATGTTAAGTTTTTTATCTTCTATAAGTTTATCTGCAACCCACTCTGTAACTTGACCTGTTATTTTAATACAGTGCTCTTTCCTTTCGGGAGACATGAAGTTATCACCATCCCATTTCTTTGTGATAACTCTACAACATGTTGCACCGTATTCTTTTTTAATATAATCATGCAAACCTTTAGCATGTTCAAACATCTTTGGATTCATAGTTTCCCCATGAACTCTTCCATATACTATACCTAAAGCCATCTCACCTCCAGATATTGCTCCACAAAGACATTGTGATTTTCCAAGTCCTATTGGAAATCCTGATGCTAACTTAGTTATCTCTGGACTTAAAGGTTGACCTAAAGCATCATTTATTGTCTGAAGAACTGCTTCAGAACAAAAAAACTCTCCTTTTCTAAAATATTCTTCTGATGTTGTTCTAACCTCTTTTAAATATTCTTCTTTTGTTTTCATTTGTTTTCCTCCAATAAAGTTAAGCTAAATTAAGTTTCTAGAGTTTATCTTATTTTCATATATTTATATTAATATTTTTATCAAATACACATATTTAATAATTCTTATTTAGCTTTAGATGTACTTTCTGATTTACTAAGATATATAATAAATAAAACTAAAACATATAAAATAATCACTGTAGCGATTATCTCTTCTAATTTAAAAGCATATGAAATCCAACTTACAAAATGACCTGACTTAGTTAAATAACCATTCATTAGTTTCATACCCATTGCACTTATTGCCATAGGGAATGTAAATGCAGCAAAACTTGGATAAAAAGGCAATCTTAATAATTTTGGTAAGTATCCCAAAACTATAATATAAAATACAATTGACAATATGAATAACAAGTATAATACTACGCTATTTTTATCTGAAAAAGAATTGATATATCCAGACAATAATAGTGAACCTGGTGCAGCTAATATAGCTATACTTGGTAAAGATGGTTCAGGCATTTCCTTGATTATCCATACTCTCTTTAAAACTACTGGTATAAGAACTATATAAGATACAAATCCTATCCAAAAAGCAATTTTGCCAATTAAAAGTTGATTAAATGCTGGTGCCGTAACACTAGCTGCAACTATCCCAACATAGACTATATACCAAGATGGAAATACTGTTTTTATTGAGAATTTAACTAAGAATTTCTTACTAAATAAGACTATTAACAAAAGATGACCCACAATTCCTATGCTCCAAATCATAATACTTAATTCTAAAGATAGTGGTTTTACATATGTAGCAAATATCATTGTTGCCATTGTTATAGTTGGAAATGTACTTGATATTAAAGGATTTTCTAATTGCTCTTTAACACCCTTTCTAAGTAATATTATTTTGACTATATAAATTGCATACAAAATAAATCCTATAAATCCAATTACATTACGTAATAATTCATTATAAGATTGTAATAAGTTACCTAAAGTAAATATTGACAAAACCAAACTTGCAATAGGTATAGGATATTTCTTTAATAAATTCAAATTCTACCTCCTTTATTACTAAATTATTTGTGTTTTTAATTATATCAAAAATATGGTCAAATTGACATATTATGACCATATTTTTGATATAGAAAATATCTATTAGATTTAATTCTATTATTATAAGTATCTATATTCTTAATATATTAAGGTAATTAGTATACTTATTTTTAATCAAATATACTACTTTGTTTATTCTTATCTATTTTAACAGTCTTCATATCTCTAACGCTTATTTTGGCATCATCTCTTAAAATACCTATAACCGAAACTCCTATGCCTAAAGGCGTGGGGTTCTTAGGTACTACATGAATTTCTACAATACTCTCAGTTATGATGAATCATAACCTACAACATATTATCACTAATCATATTCCCTAAGACTTTTATTAATAAAGTATCTGTTGACACCATTAACATTAATATTAGGCTCGTTTCTCAACCTATATAGTTTTTATATCCCCCTACTAGATATTAATTTATAACCATTTAATTTTAATTCTTTTAGTCTATTTATTTCTTTATCATGTAATATTTTAAAGTTATCATATGTGTTAATACATAATTCTCTGTTGATTGATTTTAAATCTTCATTAACATTCATTATTAAAAATGCAGAATAGCAATCTCTTTGAATACCCATACTATTATTCCATCTATCTCTTAATTCCTTCTTATTGTACTCATCTGAAAAGTGATTATATTGACTAGCTCTACATTTAGCAGTATCTATCTTATATAATCTTTCATTATTATATTTTAACTTATTGTCTAACATAGTCAAAAACATTGATGGTGCTTTATTTGTTAATGATTTTCCAAAACGTTTCTTCTTATTAATTCTACCAGTCTTTTCATTAATAGTAGTATCCTTTGCTCTAGCTTGAAGTCTTTTATAACTCATCGTTTCAACATAAAACTTATTACCTAAATTTAGTAATTTGTTAATCAATACATAATGGTCTTGCTTTCTTATTTCAGCCTGCTTTCTATATAACTCTTTTCTTAGTGTTTTTAATTTAATATAGTGATTACTAAATATCCACTTATCTCTATTTCCTTGTTTTATAGTACCATTATCATTGAATTTATTAGGATTGGTTGCACGTTTACTTCTATCCATTTTGCGTTGAATTAATTTTAATTGCTTATCTATGTTATTAACATTAGGAGCTAACTCCAATAACTTAACATCGCATTTACTAGATATAGCTATAGTTTGAGTTCCAATATCTATACCTACATTACCTAAACCAATTTGTCCTTTTATTTCTCCTTGATTGGTTGTTTTTTTAGGTGGGATTCCTTCTAAGACTAATTGTATATACCATTTAATTTTACCCTTAATTTCTTTTTTAAGTATTCTACAATATTTTATTTTATCTTGAATTGCTCTTTGAGCATAGTTGTCATTATTCTTTATTATTACTGGAATAGTCATATTATTAAATTTAATAATACCACCTTTATAACTAATACCAGTTGAATTTTGCTTCCCTTCTATTGATGTTAATTCATTATATCTAATATAATTAACTCGTTTAGCTTGATGATAGATATACTTACTAAAAGCATTAAAACATCTTGTAGCTATCTTCTGAGATATAGCAGAATGTAGTTTATAATATTTGCAAATAGGTTTAACAAAATTATGAAGTGAATACTCTGTTAAATTATATTTCTTATTAATATCATTAAATATTCTATTTCTATCTTTACCTTTAATAGTTTCACTACATACATTTTCTTCTGTAGATACAAAATAGCTTCTAGTCCATAAACTAGGCATTTTTGATAATTCAATAAATTCTTCTCTTAATATTTTACTTGTATAACCTTTTATATTTTGCATTATACCAGAAGGACTTAAAGTTGGAAGGCTATTTAAAAACATATGTGTATGTGTCAATACTTTTTATACACTGTTTGTGCTATCCATCCCACACCTAAAGGAGTGAGCTTTCCGCACTATTCTGTAAGATTTACTGACTTATTTCCAGCATTTAAAATATTCTTATAAATTTATAATTCTTTAAAAATAAATATATATTATTCCTAAACTTTCAAAACTAATTTTATAATAAAACTAAAAAAGGTGCTATTTTCAAGCACCCTACAATTTTACTTTTTAATAAATTTAATACCCTACAAATATATCAATATTACATTAAAGATAAACACTATATATTAAAACTTTATATCATTATATAATACAATTTTATTGTAGTTTGTTTGTTTTATCTGGTTCATGATGTTTATAATAATATACCGTTTCTTTTCCAATTACTTCAGAACCAAGCTTCTCCCATTTTTCTCCATAGTTAGCCTCTATCTGTTCACAATCTGAATCTGTTGATGCTACAATAAGACCATAGTTAGGCCTAAATATAGCTGTTTCTTCATTTCCATTTTTATAACTCAATTTGCCATTATTTAACCTAAACAAGTTTCCATTCTTTTGATAATTAAAATTAATTCCATTAATAACTTCTGGACTAGATGAATCAATAAATATATAATTGTTAAAGTTATTTTGTAACCTTAAATTGCCTCCTCCATCTACCGATTTAACGATATAATCATAGGCATCTATATTACATCTCAATGTTAACTTTGGTATTTGAAGGGTTTTAAATACATAAACTTTATGTTTATATTCTAATCCATCATCCCAGTTGTCCTTATTATCACTAATTAAATCAATATTACATTCTGTAAAATAATTTCCATAAAATAAAGAATATGCTTCCTCTACCCTATCTTTCATATTTAGATATGTGTCATAATCTGTATTATAATAATACTGCCCACACCTTCTTATAATGCCCGAAAAATAACTACCTTTCACTGAATCAAATGAAAAACCACAATACCCACATTGGTCAATCGTAATATTATTAATTTTATAACTTCCATATCCCTCATAATCCTTAACTTGACTACTTATAAGACCAACTTTCTGTATTTTTTCAATCCTTACGTTATTTATGCTAGTGCCAGTCCTAATCCTCATTCCATTTTGACATTTAGATATTCTACTATTAGAAATAATTGTGTCTATTCCTGTATCAATCCCCAGTCCACAAGATGAAACTGTAATGTCATTTACAATTGAGTAATATGGTATCCTAATTCCTGTCCCCGAAAAACCACTTATATAAATATTTTCATAATGACCTAGACCTTTAATCATCTTATCACTATTATCATACAGGATTGCTGATACATTATTCATCTCAACATTCTTTTCATTCTTATTAATAATCATCTCATAATGATATTTAGGATTGCCTTTTGTTGGTGGTTCTTTATTAACCTGTATCTTGCAACTATCAGAATAGAAATTTATATTTTTAATGCATTGTTTTTTCCCCGTCAATGTAATAATACTCATATTTTCTACTCCACGTGTTATAAATTGTGTAGCCCCTGTAGATGAATCAGAATCCCCTTGCAGTACAATTTCTTTATTGATTTTAATACCGCTCGTAAATAAATATTTGCCTTTTGGAAAATACAAGACACAAAAATCTGTTTCTATTTCATCAATAATATCCTGCAAATCAGGACCTATATTATACGTACCATCATTTTTGATACCTCTTTCTACTACATTAATCCATCTTCCATCTTTAACCCCAGTTATTCCTTCCATAACACTATATATTCCTTTCCAATTTACTTAATATCAAAATTTTATGAACCCTTAGTATCAAATCAATTTTTTATATTGTTCAATTTACACTATTACTGAACTCTTTACCTTAAAACTATAGTACTAGCTCCTTAATAAAATATCTATATTCAAATACTACATATTTGCTTATTTCCCTATCAACTTATAATAGTGTACAGTTATTCCAAACTCTATTTTTTCACCAATTTTCTCCCATGTTCCCCCATAATGAGTAGAAAGTATATTTTCATCTTTAATAACTGTTGACATAATGTCACCTACCTCTGGTTTATGCATCTTAATAATCTTATCCTGACTATTTATATATATATTTCCTTTTTTTAACTTCACTTTATCCCCATAATCTTCTTCAGATATACCAATTCCATTGATACTACTTAGTTTTCCATCGTAAAATATAACAGTTTGTCGCATATTATTGTATGTTAGATTTCCTTTTTCTGACTTAACAATCCAGTCAGTGGCATCTATGTTGCACGTTAATAGTACATCTTTGGTTTCAAATGTTTCTACAAGATACACTTTATGCTTATCTTCTTTGAAATCTTCCCAGTTATCCCCATTAGTATTTGACAAAACTATATTACTTGACTCCAGTGAATTGCCATAGAACAAAGAATATGCTTCTTTAATTCTATTATCTAACTTTAAATAATCATCATAACTTACGTCATAATAGTACTGCCCACATCTTGTGATATTTCCTGATATTTGGACATTTGATATAGAATCAAACCAAACTCCACAATATCCACATTGGTCAATTGTGATATTTGTAATAAAATTTAAACCTCTACCAATATTTTTAATTCCAATTTTCTTTATTTCTTCTACCCTCATACCATTTATAAAGGTTCCAGTAGAAATTATCATTCCATCAACACATCCCCAAACCTTACTGTTAGCAATAGTTGAATTTTCCCCTGTACTAATTCCAAGCCCAGATGTAAAAACCGTAATATCATTTGCTGTAGAATTATTAGGCATATCAAGTGCACTTCCAGAAAAGCCACTAAAAAACAGGTTTTCATAATGACCTGGTTCTCCCTGTTTATCTTCACATATAACAGCTGATATATCTCTATAATTTATAATTACATCATGATGAAATCTAGGTTTTCCATCTGTTGGAGGTTCATGATTAGGTGTCATATCTCTATCACAACTATCTGAATAAAAACAAATACTCTTAATACAGTGTCTTACATTTTTTGCTGTTATAATTGCTATATTTTCACTTTTAGGATTTTTTATTCCTTTAAAAGTAAACTGTGTTACTCCAGCAGTGTTTTTAGGAACATTTGCCAAAATATAAGAATCCCCACATAAGGTTAATCGTTTCTTAATCTTAACACCACTTTCAAATAAGTATTTTCCTTTTGGAAAATATATAATAGAATCTTCTGGTACAGCATCCATAATTTCTTGCAACTTGGAACTTACATCTTTTGTTTCGTCATTACAAACTCCATAATCTAGGACATTAATCCAACCACTTGTATCTTTAATTATTATAGACTCTTTCATTACTCACTACCTCCTAGTTTGATAATTAATCTTTTATCTTTTTATAATAGTACATGGATTCCCCAGCCAGTGCTTTTACATCAATCTGTTCCCATATTCCTCCATGTAATTTATTTATTTCTTCTGCAGAATCTAGCACTGAATATATTACAGTGTTCTTTTTTAGTCTAGGAACCATTAAATACTTACCTTTGTCATCTATATACAGAGTGTTCTTTATTATTTTAATTAAATCTTTTTCATCTATATCAGAAATTTGAACACCTCCTACAGAACAAATCTCACCATTATAAAATTTATAAGTATTTCTACCATTTGCTAACAATAAGTTTCCCTTTGCAAACTGTATAAAGTCATCTGTTTCAGCATAACACGTTAACATTACATTGTTTGTTTGATTTGCCTTGATTACATATATCTTATGTTCATCAAGTGAATCGCTTTCTAAAGTATAAATATTACTATTCATCAATACAATATTGCAATTCTCTAAAATATCTCCATAAAAAATGGAATAAGCTTCTTCTTTTCTATCTTTCATATTCTCATAAGTATTGTAATCAACATTTTTATAATACTGACCACATCTAGTAATTCTCGCAGTTATCTGGCTATGGTACATTTTTTCAAACATAAAGCCACAATATCCACATTTGTCGACTATAAGATTCATAATAAGGTTAAAACCAAACCCTTTATTATTAATACCTATTTCTCTTATTTCTTCTATTCTCACATTATTTAAGCTAACACCAGTAGTAATCTCCATTCCATTTTTACATTCGTAAATCTCGCTACTAGAAAGCATCGACTTCTCTCCAATCTTCATACCAAGACCACATGAACTAACAGTGATATCATTACCAGTTGAATAGTGTGGAATTTCAATTCCTACCCCTGAAAATCCAGAAATAAACAGGTGTTCAAAATGATATAGGCCTTGTGCTCCTTCAAATTCTGTAATAGCAGATACATTTTTAGGTGATATTTTCTCTACATCACAACTATCGTAATAAAAATTAATATTTTTGATACATTGACTTGCTCCTGTCAATGTAATAATACTCATATTAGAAACTCCTCGGGTTATAAAGTTGGTTGTTCCTATGATTGATTGTTTGCTATCTAAATTTGATACTTGATTATTTCCTCCATAATAAGAATCTCCTTGAAGTGTTATTTGTTGACTAATTTTAATACCTTCTTCAAATAAATAATTACCTTTTGGGAAATATATAATCGAACCTTCTAATGACTTATCAGAAACAATTTCTTGTATCATATTACTTACATCATATTTCCCAGTAATATCTATTTTATTGTTTAATTCCAGCACATTAATCCAATCTGGAGTTTTAGTTTCAATTTCCATGATTAATTCCTCCTTTTTAAATCTAAATTATTTTCATAGAAGCATTTTTTGACTATAAGTGAAGTGACTTTTACTCTCTTTTGGATTTTTGAGAGAATAATTTTTGTTTTTTATAATCTTTTTATAATTTAATTATAAACAAATTATAATTCAATTATATTTTCAATATTACTAAATTATTCTTAATTTTTTAATACAAACTTCATATAATGATTAAAATAGTTAAGCTTTATATCAATATAATTTAAAATCAACAAAAAAACACTCATTTCTGAGTGTTCTATACAAATTTTTGCTTTAAGACATCCCCTATAATCTTACATTTAAAAAAGTTTACAATATCTAAATTAATATCATCTATAATATATTTATTTTTGATTTGCATATCTTAATGACCATGGACAACTCATCATGCACCTCAATACACAAAAACACTTTGAAACATCAATAATAGACTCTCTTTTCCCTGGCAAGGTCCACTCATTTCCATGTATAGCTTTTGCAGGACAGTTTTCTACACAAATATTGCAATCTAGACATTTTGAATCAATCAAAGGATGTCTTTCAACAGAAATTGGAGCATCTGTAAGTACTGTACACATACTAAAAGCACATCCATATTCCTCTGTTACAAACAAATTATTTTTTCCCATAAATCCAATACCACTAATATTTGCTATTGTCTTATGTGGTAAAGGGCTAATCCCTGATTTCATTTCTGGATTAATGTAAGCTTTTTCAAAATATCCATGTTCTAGATTATTTTTCTCTGATTGAGAATAAGCTCTATATCCTTTGTTTTGAATATATTTTGAAAGCCAATCAGCTAACGCTTCTACTTTCTCCTCTTTTTCCAAGAACTCATCACTATCTGTAGGTAAGTTATTGTATATATCTGTAATAAATTTTTTTGATAACCCTATACAAAATAAAATTGCTTTAGAGAAACCTTGTGTTTGACTCGTTGGAAATTCAGATATATCAACAAAACGAACAATATCTACACCTTTACTGTATAAAATAGATTTTAATTCATCATTCATGTTTGACTCCTTCCATAGGTAAAAATAACCTTATATATTAGTAAAAATTGTTATTCTAATTATGTCAACCAATACTTTGTACATTCTTTATTTCTGCTCATAAAACCATATTCAATTAAATATCTTCTAATTGTTGCAAAATCACCATATATAGATTCTAAAATCTGATTAACTTCCTTTTCTGAATATTGCTTCCCACGTTCAAATTGTTCCAAAATCTTAGATAAAATTACAACCTTTTTCTTTTCCTTTGAAGAAAATACTTTTAATTTTAAAGGATTCATACTTTCAAATGATGTATCTAAAATATGTTTTCTCTCCTCTTCAGTTACCACATATCTTTCGTCCACCATTCGAGCATGTTCATGGATTGGTATTATAGTACTACCTTTATTAGATTTATCTTCAAACACAGATTCATATAGTGCTAAATATAACTTAGCTTGTTTGGCTTTTTCTCTGAACATAAATTTTTGATGACGTATAGTAGATGTAGACACTCCAACCTTTTTCGCAATTTCCTTATCTGGTAAATCACTAATAAAGAACTGAAATAATTGTTTTTGATTTTCAGTTAGTGTATTGTACTTTGAATCACTATTAAGTAATTGCTCCAAATAATCACTATGTTCTAATTCCATATGAAGTTCAATAGCTTTTGAAGCCTCAAAAAATCTATTACCTATTTTATATATTTCTCCTACTTCATATGTTTTTGTACATTTAATACAACTATAACAATTTAATTCATCATTGAATATATAACCTCGTTTAATATCATTAATAGAAAGATTTTCAATTTTCATGTTACTACCTCCATTCTGTAATCTACAATTTCTATAGATATATTATATTGAAGTTTATTAATATAGTCAACATTTTTATTTTTTGTTTATTAAATCCAATTATTTTCTTCTCCCACACTTACAAATGCCTCAAAACCTTCATCTCTTAAATTTACATCAGCTAAATCAAATGCTATCATTAGTTCCAATTAATATTTAACATTTTATGTAAAATTTATAAAAAAATGTATATAAATTCAAATAAGTGACTATACTAAAAATATGATACGGATAACCAATAAGTTCAACCTATCTCCCCCAAAATAAAATGAGCTACAGTTTCCCCCAACTGTAGCTCATTTTCGTGTAATTTAGTAATAAAAAATAATACCCAGCACTTTTCTTAATAGTATCTAAACAAAAAAACTCACTATAATGAGTCTTTTGTTTAGATATGTGATTTATTTTAATTACATATATGATTCAACTTTGTCTTTTAAATTCTCTTTAGGCATAAAACCTATTAATCTATCTACAGGTTTTCCATCTCTAAATATTATCATAGTTGGTACTGTAGATACTTCAAATTTTTGAGCTAGTTCTATACTTTGGTCTATATCCACCTTTAAAAGTTTGCTTTTTCAGCCATCTCATTTCCTAAAGCTTCATATATTGGCGATAACATCTTACAAGGTCCACACCAAGTTGCAAAGAAATCTACAACTACCAATCCATCTTTATTTTCTACTTCGTTTATAAATTCATTATTATTTATTATTTTTATCATAATATACATCTCCTTTATTGTTTTCTTGATACTAATATACTACTACCTATATAAGGGTTCAATTAGTCACTTTTTTGTAACTGCCTGTTTTTAATAGCTTTAATATTGTGATAAGTCTATTTGTAAGTTAAATATTTCTAATATATTTTAATTTTCTACTTAATATAGTTGACATTCTTCCCTTTAGGTTATAAAATTAAATTAATAACTACATAGGTAGTTACTAACATTTTATAAAAGGAGTTTATCTATGGATGATATAATTAATGAATTACAAAATATAGGATTTACCAAATATGAATCCCAAATATACATATCATTATTAAAGGAAAATCCTCTAACAGGATATGAAATAAGTAAATTATCAGGTGTACCACAATCAAAAGTATATGAAAACATAACAAAACTATTGAATAACAATATAATTGTCAATGTCGGAACTGACCCTATTAAATATGTACCTATAAATCCCAATGAATTATTAAAAAATAAGAAAGAAGAATTTAATAATTCTATGGATAAGTTAAAGAACAACTTACAGATATTAAATAAAGGTAAAAGTGTAGAATATGTTTTAAACATAAAAGGAGATAAAAATATCTTAAAAAAAGCAATAGAAATGATAAACAATGCAAAGCAAGAAATCATAATTTCTTGTCCTTATGAAGAAATTCTTGAACTAAAAAAAGAACTTCTAATTGCCTACAAAAAAAATATTAATATTGAAATACTCCTTTTAGAAAATAAAATTCTAGAAGGTCTAGATAATGTTCATATTCATGGGGGCAATAAAACTACACTTGAAAATAAAATACTTTACAAAGGAATTATTTTAATTGTAGATAACGATGAGATATTGACAGGAAACTTATCTGAAGGCAGTGAAGCCATTTCAATTTGGACAAAAAACTCTAATATCTTATATATTGGAGTTCAATACATAAAACATGAAATTTATATTTCAGAACAAATAAAAGGAGGTTATAAAAATGAACAAAATTAAGATTAAGCAAGTTGATGCTTTTACAACTATACCTTTTGGTGGAAATCCTGCTGGTGTAGTTACTAATGCATCTAATATTTCTGATGAAATCAAGCAGAATGTAGCTAAAGAAATGAACTTATCAGAAACTGCATTCGTTTCAGAATCAAATGTTGCAGATTTTAAAGTACAATTCTTCACACCTGGTTTGGAAGTTGATTTATGTGGTCATGCAACAATAGGAGCTTTCCATGCACTTTTGGAAGAAGGAAAACTTGATGCCAGTAAGAGTATATTTTATCAAGAAACAAAAGCTGGTGTATTATCTGTAGAACTTAAGGAAATAAATAATGAAAATATATTTATGATGGAACAGAATTCCCCTGAATTTGAAAATTTAGATAGTTACAGAAAAGAAGTTGCACAAATGATAGGTATACATGAAGATAGACTTATTGAGTATCCAATTATGAAGGTAAATACTGGACTTTGGTGGCTTGTATTTGGATTAAAATCTCTAGATGATTTAAAAAATATCTCTCCAGACTTAAATAAAATCAAAAAATTTAGTGGCGATAATAATCTAATTGGTATAACTCCATTTTGTATAGAGACTATAGATGAAAAGTGTGACTATCATTTAAGATCTATAGCACCATATGTTGGAGTTACAGAAGACCCTGTATGTGGAACTGGAAATGCTTGTGTATCATCTTATATAGTACACCATAATATTTTAGATAAAACTAGTTTTATTGGTGAAGAAGGTAACTTTATAAACAGACCTGGAAAAGTATATGTAAATATAGCTAAAGAAAACAATGACATAACTTCTGTGAAAATTGGAGGAAGTGCTTATACAGTCTTAAGTGGCGAAATTATGTATTAATTTTCTATCCAATTTAAAATAAAAAAATACTAGCCAACTAAAGCTAGTATTTTTTATTTGTTTTTTATTTAATAAATATACTTCAATACATATCATAATAACATATATCACAATAATGTACTTAAAAGTAAAACTTTATTTTTATTATTAACTATCTATAAATCAATCTAATACTATTATTATAGATTAATCTATATAACAGAATAATTATTTACTGATTATTTATCATCCTCAACAAGTCTACTTAATGTCTTGTCAAATAAGAATAATAATATAGCTGCAACAAATAGTATTACTGGGATTATAGTATATACTTTAATCATTTCAAATTTAAGAGTAAATGCATATATATATCCGTATCCTTGACCAGCTATGAAAGTAGCAACTGTCCATACTCCCATAAGAACACCTAGAAGCTTCTTAGGTGCATACTTACTTACGAAAGAGTTACCAAGTGGTGAGAATAACATTTCTCCAAAACTTAGAAGTATACCAAACATGATTATCCATATTATACTAGCTTTAGCAGTTTCAGGTGCTCCAATACCTCTTGTAAACTCTGCGCCAACAAGCATTAAGAATGCAAGACCTAAGAATATTAATCCAAGACCTGTCTTTTTAAATAAACTCATATCTCCTTGTGGTCTACTAGCAAGTTTAAACCATAATGCTCCAAGAACTGGTCCTAATACTATACATACAAGTGCATTTAATGAGTCAAACCAAGCAAGAGGAATGTCAAATCCTCCAATAGTCATATCTACAAATGCTGCACCATAATCATAAACTGCAAGATAAGTTAGATACCAGAATACCCAGAAAATTACAGAGAAGAATGATATAAGTATAATAGCCCAAATTCTCTTCTTATCTATACTCGTAAGAGGAGACTTATCTTTTTCTTCAACTTTTTCAGCAACTACGCCTTCTTTAAAAGGTCTCTTTCCTGCATTTCCAAGGAATCTCCATCCATATGTGAACCATATTGCACCTATTACACAAAGTACAGCTGCTATGAAGAAACATTGAGAAAATCCAAGTACACCATTTTTTACAAAAGTCTTAGCATAAAGTATACCAACTGCTGTAGTTCCGATAAAAGAACCTATATTAACAAAAGAATATTGTACTGAGAATGCTGTATCAAGTTCTTCTTGATTATCAAAAAGTTGTCCATTTACTGCAGATACGTTTCCTTTAAAGAATGCAGTACCAATTGAAACTAAGATTATCATTGCATTTACCATAGAAACTGTAGTTGCAATAGAACCAAGATAATATCCTACTCCCATGATAAGCATACCTATAGGTATAGTATACCTAGCTCCTATCCATCTATCTGATATATATCCCCCAATTATTGGTGCAAGATATGTGAATGCAACAAGGTTAGCTTGCATTATAGCAGCTTGTCCCTTATCTATTCCAAGTCCACCATGAATTACAGCTGTTGTAAGGAATATATAGATTAAAAACTTCGCAGAATAATATGCTGCTCTTTCAAATGAGAACGTTGTTGAACAGATATAAAATCCCATAGGGAATTTACCCTTCTTTTTTACTGTTGAGCTCATAAGTTTAAATCCTTTCTTTATTATATTTTTACGTTTTATCCAAATTCTTTCTTTTAATGAAAGATATGGTGATATTATGTTGTAAAACAATTTGTAATTATTATTAAGATAATTGCGTGTTTATTTGTAGAGTACATATTTTCATGGAGTAAAATTAATACATTTTTTAGTCATAAATTTAAATTATATAAATTCGTTATTTTCAGATATATTTATAAATTAGTAGATTCTCATCTGATACCATGAAAAACCTTCGTCATATGCAATTCTTATTTTTTACGTGATAGTATTTTACAAACTAAATTCCCCCTTTTGTAGCAACTTATGTAATTACATTTAAGTGCTTTTTTAAAGGAGTATCGAATAAAGCAACACATATTTATTCAAATAATGTTTTTATTTACTTTTTAAATTTATATATTACTTCACCCAACCAATTCTCAACTTAAATAAATAAACTACTATCCATTCACAGATTAGATTTATTTATTAGACTTATAATAAACACTGTGAATCTAAACATAAAAACTGTTATTTTAAAGTGATTACCCATATATTCGCTTTGATACTATTTATTGAGGTTATATTATTTATTTATAATATACTGTACATAAAAATACCTCAATCTGAAAACTTTTTCACGAATATTTATTTTCCACCTCCCCACATTTACTTCACCATGTAAATCGTACCATAAATACATACTTATATGCAAGAAAAAAATCTATTAATCGACAGTAAATAATTAGAAAAAATTAAATTATATTTGTCAAATTTATTATACAAAATATTCCATATGAAAATATAAGCCAAATCAATATTCAGAATAGTTTTTTAGAAGTGAAATTTTGATTTTTTATTACCTTACTTATTTAATAAATCAAGTTTTTTGTATCTAATATATAATAATCAAATTACATACTTTTCACAATTATATTTTTGGAAAATAATATTAATAGATAAGAAAAGAAAAATTTCAAATTAATTTTAAGAAAGTCTGTTAAGTTAACTAAATAATTATTATATATTTAATTAACTTGATAAATTCCATTAATTTTTAAAT
>NZ_JAGWCV010000054.1:0-23235 GCF_020657735.1 Clostridioides sp. ZZV15-6383
CAAATTGATTATACTACTTATGGTGATAATTATCAATTTAAATTACCACTAAATATTGATTACATGATTCCAAAAGATGATTCTGTAAGGTTATTAAGTCAAATTATTGAGGAGATGAATTTAGAAAGATTATATAAGACTTATTCTCGAATTAGAGGAAATAGAGTAACCCCTAGACAACTTTTGAAAATTATAATATATGCAAACATGAACTGTATTTTATGCCATTATTTTTGACTTCGATAATTGGATGTCCATTTCCTAAAACAAATTATCAGTAACTTTATATCAATTGTTTTGCCTTATTTATATAAAGTTTATTTTTATATTATTTTTTTAATAATAATCATAACTAAAATAGTTTCATTATATAATTTGAAAATTTTGACTATTATACAGTTTTTAT
Source organism: Clostridioides sp. ZZV15-6383 (assembly GCF_020657735.1). Classification (NCBI taxonomy): domain Bacteria; kingdom Bacillati; phylum Bacillota; class Clostridia; order Peptostreptococcales; family Peptostreptococcaceae; genus Clostridioides; species Clostridioides sp. ZZV15-6383. The sequence continues at coordinate 407 of NZ_JAGWCV010000054.1, forward strand.
CATCATCTTACCACCATCAAATATGTATTCAACCATATTATTTTCATATAAATAAGTTATATAAGAACGTATTGTACTTCCAACTAATACATATTGATTAGCATCAAGCGTGACATCGTACAAATCACACATTTTTTCAATAACTTCATCAATCATAATTGGCTCACAACAAACCTTTTTAATATTATCTATTATTTCTTCCATCTTCTTCTTATTAATATCAATCAAATTTTTTATATCTGTAGTTTTTACAGAGTGACTTGGAACAAAGAAATCCGCCTCTAACATTCTCAATTTTTCTAGTGTCTTAAATTGTGAATCTATATCTAATAAGAAGAAAAAATGATATTTAGTAATTATATTCTCTGGTGTAAGACTATCTGCAACAAACAAAACATTATCTGGAGTTCTAATACCAATCATTTCAAAATAATGACCTGGAAGAGAAATCGCTTCAAGCTCTGTATCTACAATTTTGCCATTTGAAGGTATAATATAATCAACTTTACTTTCCTTTGCTAATAGAAATTTATTCTTCAGTGCTTTACTTGGATAACCACCATATAAAAATGCTGATTCTAATATTGGGTTTTCTGTAAAATATCCTTCCATTTTAGTCGTGGCAATCTTGCATTTTGTTTGATTCTTAAGATAAGCATTTCCTCCTATATGGTCTGCATTTGAATGAGTGTTTATTATTAATTTAAGATTTAAATTGTGTTCTTCTAATAGTCTTAGAACTTGTCTAGCTGTATCCTTATTGTTTCCACTGTCAATTAAAATTGCATTATTAGCATATACATATACCCTACTATTGTAGGAAGTGGAATATAATATGTATTTCCTTTTATATGCTCTAGAGTTAACTTAGCCATTTTATAACCTCCCTTTAAATTTATTTTTAATTATAACATTAATTTTCTGAAAATTCCAATCAAATTATTTTTATAATATATTTTTATTTCTTTTATTAAAAATTGGAAAAACTATATAATATATATTATAATCTATATATAAGGAGTGATGTTATTGAAAAAAGATAGAATAACTTTTTCAGAAATTTTAATATTAATTATAGGCTGTATATTAATGGCAATTTCTCTTAACTTATTTTTTAATCCACATGCAATTGCTGCTGGTGGTATAACAGGGCTTGGAGTTGTTTTAAATTCATTATTTGGTGTAGAACTTTGGATTGTCAATTTACTTTTAAATATTCCATTATTCATATTTGCTTACAAAATACTTTCAAAAAAAGATTGTTTTAAAACAGTTTTAGGAATAATTTTTCTTACCATAGCACTTAAGCTTACTGCAAATATGGCTACATTAGATATAACAAATGATATGTATCTTGCAATTATATCTGGTTCTATTTTAATGGGAGTTGGTCAAGGTCTTATTTTTAGAATAAATGGCTCTACAGGTGGAACTGATTTAATGGCACTCCTACTAAATAAATATTTTCCTACATTTAGTATACCTGTTTTAATGGGTATTGTTGACTGCGTTGTAGTAGTTCTATCAGGTATAGTAAATAGACAGGTTGAGATTGCACTTTATTCAACTGTTGCTTTATACATTTTAGTAAAAGTTAGTGACTTGCTTATTGAAGGATTTAATTATTCAAAATCATTCACTATTATATCCGACCTTTCAAAAGATATAAGTAAAAAAATAATGGAAGATTTAGACAGAGGTGCAACTATTCTAAAAGGTGAAGGTGCATATACTGGAGAAAATAAGAATGTGCTTTTAGTAGTAGTTGAAAAGAAAGAAGTTGTCGAATTAAAAAAATTAGTAAAAAGTGTCGACCCTAATGCATTCATTATAATTACAGATATACATGAAGCTTTAGGTAATGGATTTAAAAAAATAGAGTAACTACAAAACAAAAAGCAAGTATAATTAACATATATAAATCTAACTTTTTATATGTTACATCATACTTGCTTTTTTGATACAAACAATTAACTGTATTAATTATTATTTTATATAAGTCTTTCTAGCTTTACTCTCATTTAAATAGTAACTTTAAAAATTTTAAAATTACTGTCTCTTTATATTATCCACTTCACTTTATAAGAATCAAATACAAATTTAAATATTATAACACCACAAAATAATTTAAACCATATAATGGTAACATGTTTAAATTATAAAATATTCATGTAATTATATAATAAATAATTTATAAATATAGCCAAATCGGTCTAAATACATATATAATATAGCTAACATGATTCTTATGCTTAGCACTACCAATAAAACTAAAAATATAAAAAGGAGAACTTAAAATGAGTGTTAGTTTACAAAAAGGACAAAGAGTTAGCTTAGTAAAAGACAATAATCCTGTAAAAAATTTAGTTGTGGGATTAGGATGGGATATTAATAAACTAGGTAAAAAAAATTATGACCTAGATGCATTTGCAATAGCATTGACTAACCAAGATAAAATGAACTCTAGAGTCGACTTAGTTTATTTTGGTAATCTTAAACACCCTTCTAAAGCTATTATACATACTGGAGACAACTTAACTGGAAGGGGCGAAGGTGATGATGAGCAAATAATAGTTAATTTAAATGATATGCCTGAATATGTACATAAGATAATTTTTGGAGTTTCTATATATAAAGCTAAAAAAAGAGACCAAGATTTTAGTCAAATGAATAATTCTTTTATAAGACTAGTTGATTCAAATTCTGACCAAGAATTATTTAAGTATAATCTTCAAGAAGACTTCTCTGGTAAAGTGACAGTTTTGGCAGGGGAAATTTATCGTAGAAATGAAGAATGGAAATTTAATGCTTTGGGACTTGGTCAAAATGAAGAACTTCGTGAATTAATTAATACATATAAATAATAATTACTATAAAAAAATTTATAACAAGGAGTTGGTTTAAGTGGGTATAACTTTAGCAAAAGGACAAAAAGTAAGTTTAACAAAAACTAATCCTGGTCTAAAAAAAGTAATAGTAGGACTAGGATGGGATATTAATAAATATGATGGTGGTTTTGATTTCGATTTAGATGCTTCTGCATTTTTAACTGGAGCTGATGGTAAAGTAACAAATGATGGAGATTTTATATTTTATAATAATTTAAAACATGCTTCTGGAGCAGTTGAATATATGGGTGATAATAGAACAGGTGTTGGTGATGGTGATGATGAACAAATAAATGTAGACTTGACTAAAATACCACAAAACATTGCTAAAATATCATTTAGTGTTACTATAAATGAAGCCATTACAAGAAGACAAAATTTTGGACAAGTTGAAAATTCATATATAAGAATATATAATGAAGAAACTAATGAAGAACTTATTAAATATGAATTGGGTGAAGATTTTAGCATAGAAACAGCAATAGTAGTTGCAGAACTATATAGACATAATGGGGAATGGAAATTCAATGCTTTAGGATCTGGCTTTGAAGATGGCCTTGCAGGATTATGTGGAAATTTTGGTGTTAATATAGGTTAATGTAAAGGGGTGTCTCAAAATAAACTTTTTAGTTCATGAGGCACTCTTTTTTATATGAAATCAAATATATCTTAATCATTTCAACAATAAAAAAGAGACTTATCTCTATTTTGAGACAAGCCTTTTTACTTAGATATCTTATAAATTATTTACTCTTCTACTCTTTTTTCTCGCTTGTTTTTTTCCATATTCTACTGAAATATCAAAAAATGATGAAATATTTTCTGTAAAAAATTTGCTTTTATGATATGCAACATCAAATGTTCTATGTAAGTTAATACCTTCAATATCACAAGCCCATAAAAGATGCTTTTTTAAATAGTCCTCAATAAGTAATTCAGATATAACTGCAATACCAAAATTATCTACAACTGCTCTCAATATAGCCTCAGAATTATAACATGACCATCTAATATTCATTGGTATTTTCAATTCTTTTAATTGATTTTCTAATTGTGCTCTGGTACCACTTCCTAATTCACGCATAATCAATGGCTGGTTTGAAAGTTCTGAAACTTTTATAGAGTCTCTTTTGTAGAATTTATGCTTAGTTGAACATATAAGTACAAGATGGTCATTAATAATGCTTTTTGTAACAATATCTGGATGCTTAATCTTCCCTTCTACAATTGCAATGTCTAATTCACTATTAAGTAGTTTTTTTGCAATCAATCTTGTATCTTCTACAAATACTTCAGGCTCTATTAGAGGATTTACCTTATATAATTCTAATATTATTGGGCTTATTACACATGTACCAACAGTTACTGTTGCTCCGACTCTTATGCGAATGTTTTTTGCACAATGCTTCATACAGTCATCCATTTCTTCATTTATAGCTAAAAGATGCCTCCCATATCCAAGAAGTTTTTTTCCTGCCTCAGTTAAATATAGTTTTTTTGAAATTCTATCAAATAACTTAACACCATACTCCTTTTCTATTTCTGAAATAGCTTGGCTAACTGATGATTGAGTAATGTACATATTTCTTGCTACTTCACTCATTTTACCACATTCAGCAACCTTAACAAATATCTCAAGACTACGAATTGTCATATTATCACAACCTTAGCAAACATTAGTAAATACTTATGATTTTATTAATATTTTAGTATTTTACAAATACATTGTCAAGAAGTATAATTTTATCATAGAGTTATAAAGTAGATGGGAGTGTGATATATTGTGAAAGTATTAATTATAGGTGGAGTTGCTGCTGGAACAAAAACTGCTGCAAAAATAAAACGTGAAATGGGTGACAATTGTTCTGTTACAATACTAAATAAAGGTGATGATATTTCTTATGCAGGTTGTGGTCTTCCATATTACGTTGGTAAGGTCATTGAAGATAAATCATCTTTAATCGTGAATACCCCTGAAAGTTTTTCGAAACTAACAGGAGCAGAAGTTCGCTGTGGAGTTGAAGTTACATCTGTTGATAGAAATGCAAAACAAGTAATTTTGAAAACGATTTCAACAGGAGAAGAAGAAGATTTAAGCTATGATAAACTTGTAATTGCCACAGGAGCAGACCCAATAAAACCACCAATACCTGGTATTGACTTATCTGGAGTATTCTTCATGCGTACTCCAAGTGATGCTATAAAACTAAGAGATTCTATTGAAGATGGCATTAAGAGAGCTGTTGTTATTGGTGGAGGTTTCATTGGTCTTGAAATTGCTGAAAACCTTTCTGCAATGGGTATACGTGTAAGTGTTATTGATATGGCTGAACATGTTATGCCTGGATTTGATACTGATTTTGCTGAATATGTTGAAAATCATATGGCTGATAAAGGTATAATGATTTTTACAGGAGACCAAGTTGTAGGTATTGAAGGTGAAAATAAAGTTGAAAAACTTCGTACTAAAAATAGAGTTATTAAAACAGATTTAGTAGTTATGTCAGTTGGAATTCGTCCTAACACAGGTTTTCTAAAAGACACAGGTTTGGAATTTGCTCCTAATAACACACTTATTGCAGATGAATATCTGCTTACAAACGATAAAGATATATATGTAGTTGGAGATTGTGCTTTTGTAAAAAATTCTTTAACAAATAAACCTACATGGTCACCTATGGGGTCATCTGCAAATCATGAAGGTAGAATTTGTGCACAAAATATATCTGGAAAATCTAAAACTTACAATGGTGTCCTTGGAACAACAGTAGTAAAATTACCTGAACTCAATGTAGGAAAAACAGGTCTAAGCAAAGAAATAGCTGAAAAAGAAGGTTATAATGTTTGTTCTGTAACCATAGCTACTGATGATAAAGCTCACTATTATCCAGGTGCTTCTAATTTTATTATAAGAATGGTTGCTGAAAAAAATACTAGAAAATTATTAGGTGTTCAAGTTATGGGACCTGGAGCGGTCGATAAAATAGTAGATATAGCTGCTACTGCAATAACTTTAGGAGCTGACCTTTATTCATTAGAAAGTATGGACCTTGCATATGCACCACCTTTTTCAACTGCTATTCATCCTTTTGTAGTAGCAGTAAATGTTTTACAGAATAAACTTAATGGAGAGCTTGATAGTGTTTTACTTGATGAAATCGAAGACTTTGACAGTTGGACTAAACTTGATGTTTCAAAAGCTCCTTCTATTCCTAGTTTACGTTATCTTCCTGTTGGTGAAATTAATGGAAAAATTGAAGGCCTTGCTAAAGATGAAAAAATTCTTCTTATATGTGCAAAAGGTAAAAATAGCTATATGGCCCAAAATCGCTTAAGACGCTTTGGCTATACAAATACGAAAGTTCTTGAAGGTGGAATACTATTTTATCCAAATCTTAAGGTAATGGAGGAGTAAATATGAGTAATATTACAGCAGAACAAAAAAAGGAAGTGAAAGGTAGAGGTTTTCTACCAAGCAGAGATGGAGAACATTTTGCAGCACGTATAATAACTGTAAATGGTGTAATAAATGCATCACAAGCAAAAAAAATTGCAGAAGCTGCTGAAAAATTTGGAAATGGTCAGTTAGCATTTACTACTAGACTAACAGTAGAATTACCTGGCGTAAAGTTTGAGGATATTGAAGCTTTAAGTGAGTTTATCGCTAGTGAAAATCTAATAACAGGTGGAACTGGCTCAAGAGTTCGTCCTGTTGTAGCTTGTAAAGGTACTGTTTGTGTTCATGGTCTAGCTGACACACAAGCACTTGCTTCTGAAATACACCAAGAATTTTATAAAAACTGGTATGATGTAAAACTACCTCATAAATTTAAAATTGGTGTTGGAGGATGTCCTAACAATTGTATTAAACCTGACTTAAACGATCTTGGAATTGTTGGTCAACGTATACCTGATTACGATTCTGAACTTTGTGTTGGTTGTAAAAAATGTGCTGTTGTAGAAGTCTGTCCTGTTAAAGCAGCTAAATTAACAGATAAAGGGAAACTTGAAATAGACAGTAATATATGTAACAATTGTGGTAAATGTATAGATAGTTGTAATTTTGATAGTATTGAAGAAAAAGAATCTGGTTATAAAGTGTATATAGGAGGAAAATGGGGAAAATCTGTTCGTCCTGGAACACAGATTGATAGATTATTTTCAAAAGATGAGCTTATGACTTTAATTGAAAAAGCAATTCTTTTATTTAGAGAACAAGGCAATACAGGTGAACGTTTTGGAATAACTATTGACAGAATTGGTGTTAATGAGTTTATAGAAATGCTTTTATCAGATGAAGTTTTAGAAAGAAAAGAAGATATACTTGATGCTCCTTTACACCTTACAGGTGGAGCTTTATGCTAACAATAAATATATTAATTATTAACATTAATATATGTAAAAAATTTTAGTTAATGATAATTAAAGAATCATCTATCATAAAAGAGGCTATCTCAAAATAGAGATAAGCTTCTTTTTTATTGTTGAAATGATAAAATTTTATAATAATTGCTTATTAATTTTAAAAGCAGATTACTTCAATTAAAATACAATAAAATTGATTTAAAAATTATAACAAATTAATATGTGTTGAAAATTTTATAAAAAAACAAGTATTATATCAAATATAAAATACTTGTTTCTTGGAATTATTTTTGATTTTCTAGCATATCATTTAGAGCATCATATGTGAAATTTATTATTTCTTCACAAGTTACTTTATTTTTTTTAAGAGATGCACATATTTCTGAACTGTATTTATTCCTTACTCTATTCATTAACTCTCTTGAATACTTCCTTGCTATATTTTCATCTAAATTACTATTTCGTCCATTTAAATACCCTATTATAACAACAGCAGCATTTATAGCTCCACAAACACTTCCAACAGTCATTCCAACCCCCATACCACTTCCTATTGAGATTGGTATATCTGTATTGTGTTCCTCATTATAAGATTTTATTAATGCATCTGCACAAGTGTATCCTTGGCTATGATACATTGATGGTCTTGTTATTTTTATACTTCCTTTCAAATTTTATTTTATATGATTTTATTATATATTAAATTAATTATAGTTTCTGTGACTTAGTCACACAATCTATATCTATACATAATAATTTAATCTAGTCTCTTATTGTTATATAATAGACCATTACATTAGCTTTAAATTTTTAGGTATTTACTACACTTCATTGAATCAAGTCATATATTATTATCTTTAATTCTTTGTATTTAAACAAAAGATTTGCTAAAATAAAAATAAGCAGTATTACATAAATTGAACCCTAAGGAGGTCGTCAAATTGAAAAAAATACTTATAACAGGTGCACTAGGACAAATAGGTTCAGAATTAACAATAAAACTTAGAAATGAATATGGAGAAAAAAATGTAATTGCTAGTTCAAGGAGAACAAAAGAAGGGAATCCAGTATGTGAATCTGGCATATTTGAAATATTAGATGTTACAGATAAAAATCGTTTTTTCGAAATTGCCAAAAAATATGATGTAGATACTATAATTCACCTAGCTTCTCTACTTTCTGCAGTTGCTGAAAGCAAACCCCTAGAAGCTTGGAATTTAAATATGAATGGATTAATAAATGGTCTCGAAGTGGCTAGAGAATTAAATTGTAAATTTTTTACACCTAGCTCAATTGCTGCCTTTGGTGAAAATTCTCCCAAAAATATGACTCCTCAAGATACATTACAAAGACCTAATACTATGTATGGTGTAACTAAAGTTTCTGGAGAGTTACTATGTGATTATTATCATTCAAAATTTGGAGTGGATACTAGAGGTGTTAGATTCCCAGGTCTTATTTCTTATGTTACACCTCCTGGTGGAGGAACTACAGATTATGCAGTTGATATATATTATGAAGCATTAAAAAATAAGAGATATAAATCTTACATAGCAGAAGGTACAAAGATGGATATGATGTATATGCCTGATGCACTTCAATCAATAGTAGATTTAATCGAAGCCCCAGCTGATAAACTTATCCATAGAAATGCTTTTAATATTACTGCTATGAGTTTTGCTCCTGAAGAAATAGCTGCTTCTATAAAAAAATATATTCCTGATTTTGTAATAGAATATGATGTAGACCCTGTAAGACAAAGCATAGCTGACTCTTGGCCCAACTCTCTAGATAGTAGTAGTGCAGTAAGTGAATGGAACTTTAAATTTAATTATGACTTAGACAAAATGACTAAAGATATGTTAGAAAAATTATCAGAAAGAGGAATCGGCAAATAATAATCTATCATTTTTATATACTAATATTAATAGCTTTTTACGTATTAATTATACAAAATCATATTAAAAATTAAAAGGAAAGGAAAAGCTACTATTTTAAGTGTTATAGAAAATTTACTTGAATTTTTACTACACTTTTCATAATACAATGTAAGTAGCAGGTAATAATATTGCTAAACTTAAGAGATATTAGAGAGGAAATAATTAAAGAATATATAGGTGATAGTTTAATTTCCGAGCTTACAGAAGAGTTAAAAAATATACTTATAACTGATTTACAGTCTAACCCATTTAAAAGTAATATTGAACTCAGTATAATACCATCAAATATAGAAATATTTAAAAAAATAGAAAATATATTACTAGATTCTAAAGTTAATTTAAAAATTGGTTGGGAAAGAATACTTATAAATTATATCTTAAAAGATTTATTTGAATTAAATTATGAAATAAACAAAAGTTGTAATGAGCCTTTGATGTTTAGAGTCATTATATCTATTGATTCTTATGATGCTTAGACTAAATAATATACCTGAGGATGTGCTTTAAATTTATGAAATACAAGTTATTTATAGACTTTGAATTTAATATATTAGATGATAATAAAAATAAACCAAAAGAATATAATGGAGCTGAATTAATCTCTATTGGTGGAGTTTTAGTTGATAATGAATTTAATATAATAGACACCTATTACTCTTTAGTTAAACCAAGATACAATGGGATACTTTCAAACAAATGTAAAAAACTAACTAAATTGAGCCAATTAGATATTAATAATGCTCCTAATCTTTTATATGTTATGGATGATTTTTATAGATGGTTTTGTAAATTTGATGATATTACAATATATAATTGGGGTGATTTTGATATAGCTGGTCTTCTAACTTCGTTTAGAGTATATAGATATACAGGTAAATGCTTAGAGTTATTTAATATGATGATTGACATTCAGCCTTTTATATCTCAACATATTACATATAATAATAGAATCTTATCTAGGCAACTATCTTTACTGAATATGAAAAAAATTTTTTCTATAGAAGGAGATATTAAACATAACTCACTTTCAGATGCTGTAGATTTAATGAATGTATGTAAATGTTTTTACCTTAACTCCCCTAAAGATATCAATATTCTTGAAGAATTATATAATAAATTACCTCCTCTCAAAACCCCTTTATATTATATACCCTACTTTGAAGATGAAAATTTTGAACTTAAACTTGATAAAACTCCAGAAGATATAATAATATATCTTAAACAAATATTAAACATACTAAATATAAGTAAAAAAGAAATTTATTTTAAAAAAAGAAGTGTATTAGTAAATAACTCTAAAATTATTAGTTTTAAAAATCTATCTTCTTCTTTCAAATTAATAAAGCTTAATGAATTTGAAGAATATCCTGATTTTATTTTAAAATTAGGAGATAAAAAGAATTTTGTTGAATCTGTTGTTAAAATAAATAAGAATAATAGGAAATCTATAAAAAATTTAATATTAAAGTTATCAAGAATACCTTAAATAGTTGAATTCAATTATTTAAGGTATTTTTTATACCTTGAATTAAAATTTTTATACAGGACATACTAACTAAGTATAAATATTTTTTAAAGGAGTAATTGATAGATATGACAGTGGTGTTAATAAGAAGTATTATATTATACATAACAGTGCTAATTGCACTTAGAGTCATGGGAAAAGGTGAAATAGCTGAAATGAATTGTTTTGATTTAGTTATAACACTTTTAATTGCAGAAGTTGCATCAGTTCCAATGGAAAACAATAATATACCAATTATAAATGGCGTTGCAGCAATAACTGGGCTTGTAATTATGCAGACTCTAATTTCATTTTTATCCTTAAAAAGCAGAAAATTAAGCTCATTTTTATCAGGTAAACCTTCTGTACTAATAGATAAGGGGAAAATTGTATATAAAGAATTAAAAAAAGAAAGGATTACTATAGATGAGTTATTGGAACAACTTAGAGTTCAGGGTTACTTCAATTTAAAAGATGTACAATATGCTATTTTGGAAACTGATGGTAATCTAAGTGTTGTTCCAGCATCAACTTATAATAGTACTCCTCCAAAAGCTTTTAATCATTTACCAATTCCACTTATATTGGATGGTAGAATAATAAATAAAAATCTAGACATAGCTGAAAAGGATACTAATTGGTTGATGGGTATTTTAAAGTCTAATCACATAGAAACTTTTAAAGATGTTCTTATATGTGTTTTAGATGAAAATGACAAAATATTTATTCAAAATAAAAAGGGTGATTAATATTGAAATCTGCAACATTTGTTATACTATGGACTATCTTATTTGTATTATTTGGATTTTACATTAACAATAAACTATATGATTTTACAGATGAATATAAAGACAATATATCTGTTTTAGAAAAATCTATAGAAAATGAAGACTGGGAAAAAGCTCAAAAAGAAGCTGATTCTATATCTACAAGATGGAATAAAGAAAAAAATCATTGGTACAAAGTTTTAAATCACGAGTACTTTGATGAAATAGGACTAAAGTTTAATATTCTCGATAAAGCAATTTATACTGAAAATAAATTAAAATCTCTAGAAGAAGTTGAAGGTATAAAAACATATTTGGGAAACATCGTTGAAAGTGTTAAGTTTGATGTAAACTATATATTTTAATAACTTTAAATAAGGATATAGATGGAATTAATCTATATCCTTATTTTTATGCTTTTATAAACCTTACAGATTTTTTGCCTCCAAAGTTTCAATAATTATTATTTTTTTACTTGTAAACTATTATTATCAAAATAAATCTTAAAAACTAATATATTCAAGGTATATTTTCATATTACACTATTACGTAATGTTAGGGTCAATAATATATTTTTATACATCCAACATTAAGTATCCTGTTTTCATATGCTTTAAAACCTCAGAGAACAGTAACGGAAGTTGCTCTGTATCATCACATTTTTGAGTTAAATAATCTATTATAATATCGGATATTTTCTCAATTATAATAGCACCTTTATCAAAAATCACAGCTGCTTGTATAAAAGAGTCATTTTTATATTCCTCCCCAATACTGTTAAGCATTCTACTCATTTTATCAAATCCACCTTTAAATTGAACAGTATCTGGTTCTTTAATTCCTTTGATTGCATTTGGAATTGTTGGTACTGTGCCAAAAAACATAACCATATTGGTCAAAATCTTATCATAATCATCTTTCTCTAATTCAGTTTTCCACTGTGGTAACTCTTTAATAAATTTTTCAAAACCTTTATATCCCAAAAATCCTTTAGGAGGATTTAAAAACATATCACGCTTTATAGCAATGGCTTCTCTAGCAATGTTATATTTATTCTTTGAAGTATTCATTCTTATTGTGCAAATAGTATTTTCTTTGCTTAATCCGGGGTAATTGCAATTCATACTTTCACGTAATTTATCATAAGAAAGATATAATAATTCTGTTCTCCCACAATCATACAGATATATTCTTTCATCATCATATCCTACCATTAATATATAATGAAAGGGAATGTGTTCTTTATGATATAGCTTTTTATAATATGGTAGATAATACATATCTAAAGCACCTAAAATAACTGGATATCCACCATCAATTTCAGATTTTGCTTTCTTTAATGCTTGCTCATATTTTTTAAACTCATGATGTTTGTATTCAAAACCGACAATTGGTGCTAAAAATTCATACATCTTTTTTGTCCTTCCATCTCCCAAAGCTACCATTCTTTTTAACTCTGCTTTATTTGTTTTCATATAACAAAATGAGCCAAAACCTGATAATAAAAAGAAAAAATCATTTGGAAGACATTCACCTGTTTTATTTATATATAAATCTTCTATACCATTCCACATACACTCATAATCATGTGAATGATGTTTAACTTCAATTATTTTTCTCATATAATCTATCTCCTCACTATAAATTTTCATTAGATTCAGTATAAACCCTCCTACAATGAGAGAGTCAATAACTATTGTATTTATAAAATTTATATTTTAGGCCTTATATTTTCACATATTAAGCCATTTGAGACTATAATATATTTTGTTATACTATTTACTGTATAATTTAATAAATTCAAATAAAAAAAGAGCATATAAAAACTTACAAATCGTTTTTATACACTCTTAAATAATTTATTTTATTATTTTCCAGCTTTCATAGCTCTGGTTTTTAGTGGTAAAGTAAATAAATTAATAAATCCTTCTGCATCTTTATGGTCATAAAGTTCACTATTTCCAAAAGAAGATATTCCTTCATCATAAAGAGCATTTTCAGTAAATATTCCAGCAGGTTTTATATTCCCTTTGTAAAGTTTAACTTTTACTGTTCCTGTAACATTATCTTGAGTTTGCTCCATAAATGCATCTATAGATTCTCTTAATTTGCAGTACCATAATCCATTATAAATAAGTTCTCCATATTTATAAGATACCATTTGTTTGAAATGTAATGTATCTTTGTCTAAAGTAGCACTTTCTAAAATATTATGTGTTTCATAAAGGATTGTTCCTCCTGGAGTTTCATATATTCCTCTTGATTTCATACCAACAAGTCTATTCTCAACTATATCTATAACACCAATTCCATGTTTACAACCCAACTCATTTAACTTTTGAATCAATGCAACTGGAGATAATTCTTCACCATTTATCTTTTTAGGTACACCTTTTTCAAAGTAAACTTCTACATATTCAGCTACATCACATGCATCTTCTGGGTCTACACATTGTTTGTAAACATCTTTTTTATGTTCATTTTCTAGATGTTCTATATCCCCACCTTCTGTTGACACATGCCAAAGATTAGCATCTACTGAATATATTTTAGTTTTAGTTGCTGTTACCTTTATATTGTGTTTTTCAGCATAATCTATAGCATCTTCTCTTGATTTTATATCCCATATTCTCCAAGGTGCAATAACTTTTATAGTTGGGTCAAGAGCAGCAATTGTAGCTTCAAATCTAACTTGGTCATTACCTTTTCCTGTACATCCATGACAGATATATTTTGCACCTTCTTTATGAGCAACTTCAACTAATTTTTTAGCTATTATAGGTCTTGCTAAAGAAGTTCCTAACAAGTATTTTCCTTCATATTTTGCTTCTGCTTTTACAGCTTTAAATATAGTTTCAGTTACAAATTCTTCACTTATATCATCCACATATACCTTTGATGCTCCACTTTGTAGAGCTTTTTCATAAACATCTTCCATTTTATCTTCTTGACCTACATTTCCACAAACAGCTATAACATCTATATCTTCATAATTTTCCTTTAACCAAGGTATTATGATTGATGTATCAAGTCCTCCTGAATATGCTAATACTACTTTTTCCTTCATTTTTAATTCCTCCCAATCTTAATTTATGATTTTAATTTTTTATTTAATAGAAATTTTTAATATTGAATGACTTTGAGAATTTAAATTCACATAAAAGCATTTTAATACTAAAAAAACCTCTCAGTATTTTAAAATACTAAGAGGCGAAATATCCGCGGTACCACTCTTATTGATAAACTTAGCTAATCAATTATTAAATGTTCAACATACTAAGTAAACATTAGTAATTAAATATATTAAAAAACGCCTCTTGGAAAAACCAAGAGACGAAATATATCCGCGTTACCACTCTAATTGATAAGATAAACCTATCCACTCTTTCTCTTAAGGCGAGATTACCTACTAACATACTAAATTCAATTAGTATCCTCCAAAGTTCTTTTCACTAATACTTATTTGCTAAGCTTCCACCATCCTCAGCTCTCTATAAAACACATAAAAGTTACTCTCTTTCTCACAGGATTTAAATATAAAATTTTCCATAACTCTCTTATAAAATATATAATAGTTTATTTTTCCATTTATGTCAACTATATAATTTACTTTATTTTTATTTTAAAAAGATTTTTATACAATTGACTAATATCTTACTTTCCAAAGACATAGCCCTTTAGCTGGTGCAGTTTCTGATGATTGGCTTCTGTCCTTTGATTCAAGCATATACTTAATATCTTGTGGAGCTTTTCTTTTAAGACCTACATCTATCAAAGCACCTACTATTATTCTTACCATGTTATACAAAAATCCATTTCCTTCTATATATATTTCTATGACATTATCGTCTTCTTTTATATTTATTGAATAAATTTCTCTTACATTTGATTTTTTCTTAGACTTAGAAGAAGCAAAACTAGTAAAATCATGTTCTCCTACTAAATATTCACTTGCTTTTCTCATTCTATCTAAATCTAATTTTTTACTTATGTGAGTAGCATATCTTCTTATAAAAGGATTGTGATATTTATTATTGTCAATTCTATACATATAAGTCTTTGATTTTACATTGTATCTTGAGTGGAATCTTTCGTCAACTTCTTCAACAGTTTTTACAACTATATCTTCTGGTAAATATTCATATAAATATTTTTGAATTTTATCCACTGAATCCATACAATTAGTTCTAAAATTTATCACTTGTCCTCTAGCATGAGCTCCCATATCAGTTCTTCCAGAACCAATTATCTCAACTGTTTCGTCAGTCATTTTACTTAAGACATTTTCAAGTTTTTCTTGTATAGTCATATTATTGTCACCTAATTTTTGATACCCTTTATATCTTGATCCATCATATGCTACTATCATTTTTATGTTTCTCATATTAATCCTCTTTCTAAGAATTTATGCTTGTTTAGCAAACTTATTTTTTATATTAAAAGTTATTTTTGTTCCAACATTCTTTTCACTTTCTATTTTCATTCTTCCTCCATGAAGTTTTACAATTTCATTACTAATTGCTAATCCTAATCCACTACCAGCCTTATTGTAATCTTCTTGGAAGAATTTATCTAACACTTTATTTAGATTTTGCTTTTCTATACCTGAACCATTATCCTCAACTGATATGGTTGTTATATCTTCATCTTGAGAAGCTACTATTTTTATGTAACCACCTTGGCTAGTAAATTTAAATGAATTTTGTATTAAATTTATAAGAACTTGTCTTAATCTATTCTTATCTCCTTGAATGTTCTCTATAAGTTCATTTTCAAATTCAAATAAAAGTGATATATCTTTTTCAGCAGCTTTAACTTTAAGCTGATTTACAACACCTACAATCAAACCTTCAATATCAACTATATCAACATGAAGCTTTATCCTATCAGAAGAAAGTCTTGAAAAATCCAATAATTCTTCAACTAGTTTTATAAGCCTTTCTGTTTCATCTTGTATGATACCTAGACCTAAGTCTAACTCTTCTCTTGTTATACTTTCATAGCCTAAAGTTTCACTCCATCCTTTTATAGATGTAAGAGGTGTCCTTAGTTCATGAGATACAGAGGATATAAATTCTTCTTTTAATTTTTCACTCTTATCAATCTCATGTGCCATATGTTCAAATGTCTGTGCTAAATCACCAATTTCATCATCTACAATCTTCATCTTTTCTAATTTTATATTATAGTTTCCTACAGCCAATTCATTTGCAAATTTCTTTAACTCTCGTAATGGTTTTATAAGGGTTTCAGCAAATTTAAGACTTATTAGTATAGCTATGATAAGTATAAATATTCCTGCCAATATAAGCCATGTAGCTTGTTTTAGTATTGCATTATCAATAGCATCTAATGAAACTGTATATCTAACAACACCTTCTATTATATTATTTACTTTAAGTGGCAAGGAGATACTCATAACATGCTCTCCTGTATCTGGTATTCTATAGGTATATGGTGTTAAGTTTTTGGTTTTTATATCTTTTAGTGCATTGTTAACATCTTCATAATTTGCTTTTTCTTTACTTTTAAAACCATATTGGTCTAATATAATATTTTTATCCTTATCTATTATTGAAATTCCAAATTCTGAATTCTTAGTTAAGGGCTGTTTATCAAATATATTTTTTACTTTTTTCTCAAAACTTGTAGTTTCCATTGTAATAGCATTATATTCATCAGCATATTTTATTTCAGATTCAAGTAGTTGTTTGACAGAATCGTAATAATAGTTTTGTATATAAAACATGAACAATCCTTCAAACAGAGTAACCATTATAATAATTATTATAAAATAGTTTTTTATTACTTTTTTTCTCAGACCTTCAAAATGTAACACTATTATTCTTCCTTTCTAAAACAGTATCCATAACCCCAAATAGTTTGTATATATTTTGGTTTTGATGGGTCATCTTCTATTTTATTTCTTATCCTTCTTATATTTACATCTACTATTTTAAAATCATATAAATAATTAGTTCCCCATACTTCGTCTAATATCTGGTCTCTACTTAACGACTGCTTAGCATTTGATATCAAGTATTTCACTATTGAAAATTCAGTTGGAGTAAGTTCAATTTCCTTCCCATTCTTAAACAATTTTCTTTTATCTATATCAAGTATAAATGGCGGGGATACTATTTCGCTTGATTTAACACTTGAATCATCTTTTGCTACCCTTCTAATAAGGGCAGAAACCCTAACTAAAAGCTCTTTTATACTAAATGGTTTTATAATATAATCGTCTGCTCCTGAAATAAATCCTTCTATTTTATCATCCTCTTGAGCTTTAGCAGTAAGCATTATTATACCTACTTGGTCAAAATTCTCCCTTATAAATTTGCATACTTCTATTCCACTTATATCTGGAAGCATCACATCTAAAAGAGCTATCGTAATGTCATTTTCTGTTGTCATTTTTTCTATAGCTTCTCTTCCAGTACCTGCCTCAACTATCTCATAACCTTCCCTTTTTAAGTTTATACTGACAAAACTTCTAATACCAATTTCATCTTCTAGTATAAGTATCTTTTCCTTCATAAAATAAAACCTCCAATTGAGTATAATATTAACCATATATTAATGAGAAATATTCTTTTAATGCGTCTATAGTAATATCTAAATTGTCCATTTCCTTCGCATCATTTATAACTAGTAAAAAAGTATATTCATCGCTCTCTTGAAGTACAATAGAATTCTGAGTATTTACATTTTTTCTATCTTCAAGTTTGTTTTTACTCTCTACTACTATATTAAATAAATTCTTACGGTCTGAATAGTCAAAATAATAAAATTTGAATACTGCTTTTTCTCCAACAAATTCTTGTTCAACAAGTATTTTATCAAATAAATTATTTGGAATGAATAATTTAAAATTATATTTATAATTATAATATATCTGACTTGTAAATATTAAACTTGAGCTATTACCTTCTTTTCCATTCCATCTATACCAACTTATATTTGCAGATGCCTTAGAACTATAAGTATTTCTATTATTACCTGTTACTATAGGTATTTCTATAATCTTATCTTTGTCAATATCATCTACAGGTATGTAATAAGATTTAGTAATGGTTTTATCATAATCGCTAAAAGCTTTTTTAATTTTTCCATCTTTCATATAAAGTATCTGTGTAATATAGTTATTATCTTTCAATATAGGTATATCAAGTACAATACCTTTTATAGCTGCAGAGGAATTTCCAATAGATGAAGCAACATTACCCAATGTTATATATAATTCACTTAAATTTTTTACATTTTCAAATTTAACATAATCCTTGATTTTCATACTCCCATCAAAATTTGCAACACTTGCAAACATTTCATTAGTCTTATTATTCAAATAAAGCATCAATATGTCCAACTTGTCATCTTCATCTATATATCCAATTTTTACTTTCATGTCATTAAAATCTTCTTTGTTTTGAAGCCAAGATGCATCCAAGTCATATATTTTTGTTATTTTATTATCTATTACTTTATATATATGCATATTCGTTCTATCTTTGGATTTAATCAATAAGATAACTTCCTTATATCCATCTGAATCCAAATCATAAAAATTAGCATATTCTATTGATTCACCATTTTCTAGAAAATGGTCTCCAAGTACGTATTTTTCTCCATTATAACTCAGGGTTACAAACCCTACCTGACTCACATTATTACTTAAATCTTCTTTTTGCTCAAATACTACTAATTCATCAACTCCATCGCTGTTTAAATCTACCTTATTTATTTTTCCTACTTCTTTTGTATTAGAAGGCAATATCATAGATGAATCTGGTTTTAGTAACTGGTCAATACCATCATACAATACTTTTTTTGTACTATCAGAGTCAGGTATTCTTGCTAATTGTTCTGGAGATTCAGTTTTCACATTACATCCAGTAACAAATAACATCATTAAGGCTACTACAGTAATAAGCTTTAATACTTTCATTTAACTCCTCCTAATCCTATTAATCTTGAATTTTGCTCACAAAAATCTCCTCACAATAATTAGACGTTTCAAGTCGTCATAATGTTTTACTTATTTTAATAAAACTTTATATTCTTTATCAATAAATACTATAAAACCTATTTATTATTTCTAGGAGGCTTAGGACCTGGATATTGGAAAAAGTTAGTTTTTAACATACCATTATACAATTTTCTTTTTTTATCTGCTTTTTGCCCAAACTCATACTCAAAATCTTCATAAGATGTTATCAAATAATATGACCAATTTTTTAATTTTCTAAATGTATAACCAAGATCTTTATACAATTGTTTAACACTATCTTTATCTTCTAATCTTTCTCCATAAGGAGGATTAGTAATTATAAATCCAAACTCATCTTCACTTTTGAATTGAGTCGCATCTCCTACATTAAACTCTATATATTCATCTACACCTGCTATTTCAGCATTTTCTCGAGCTATATCTATACATTCTGCATCTATATCATATCCATAAACCTTAAATTTAGATTCATTATCTATCTTATTAAAAGCATCTTTTCTTACATCCCACCAGATTTTTTTATCAAGAACTCTCCATTTTTCCGATATAAATTCTCTATTTAAACCAGGTGCCATATTTATTCCAATCATAACAGCTTCAATCAATATAGTACCAGAACCACACATAGGGTCCACTAAAATTCTACCTGCTTTCCATGGGGTTAAATAAATAAGTCCAGCAGCTAAAGTCTCTCTTATTGGAGCTTTATTTGCTTTTTCTCTATATCCTCTCTTATGCAAAGCATCTCCAGTTGTATCTATAGAAATAGTTACTTTATCTTTGTGTATAAATACAAAGATAGGGTATTTCTCCTTATCTTCCTTAAGCAAACCATCTTCCAAATAACTTTTCTTTAAGCTTTCTACTATAGCCTTTTTTACTATAGCTTGTACATCTGGTGTACTGTATAATTTTGATTTTATAGAAGAAGCTTTTGATATAGGAAATTGAGCTCCATAAGGTATATACCTAGACCAGTTTATTCTTTTTGTATTTTCAAATAATTCATCAAAGCTTTTTGCCTCAAATTCAGCAATTTTAAGATGTACTCTTTCAGCACATCTTAACCACATATTTGATTTTGCTATTCCAAACTCATCAGTTTTATATGTTATTCTTCCATCTTCTGTTTTTATTATTTCGTATCCTAAATTAGTAATCTCTCTAGCCAGCATTTTTTCCATCCCAAAAAAACATGGCGATATTAATGTATAATTTTTCATAAAACCTCCTGTTTCCTTATATTAACTATAAAACTTGTTTATTTTTAAAATAATCTACATATTTAAATTCATACTTCCCATTTTATATCCTGACATATCTAGTGTAACATATTTAAAGCCAAATATTTTTAATTTAGTATCAACTTTATTAAAATTGTTATTTTCAAAAAATTTCCCTAATTCTTCCTGACCAACTTCTATTCTAGCTATATCTCCATGCATTCTCACTCTAAATTGAGAAAAGCCTAAATCGGACAAATATTCTTCACTCTTTTCTACTATCCTTAAATTTTCATCGGTTATTTCAACTCCATAAGGGATTCTACTTGCAAGGCATGCAAATGATGGTTTATTGAAAGTCTTTAATCCCAAGCTTTTTGAAAGTGACCTAATTTCATCTTTTTTCAAACCACTTTCTTTTAATGGACTAATTACTCCTAGTTCACTCAATGCTTTAAGCCCAGGCCTATAATCTCCTAAATCATCTATATTTGTTCCATCTACTATGTATTTTATATTATGTTCCTTTGCTACCTCTTTTATTTTAGAAAATATATATTTTTTACAATGGTAACATCTATCAACGCCATTTTCTTTAAATTCTTTTAAATCAAAGTTTTCTATATTTAATATAATATGTTTAACACCAAAATTTTGAGTATATTGTTTAGCTTCTTCAATTTCTCTACTTGAATGCATCATCGCATGAATAGTTACAGCTATAACATTTTCCCCTAATGTATCTTTTGCCACCTTAAGTAAGAAATTACTATCTACTCCTCCAGAATAAGCGACTACAATACTACTTAATTCAATTAATTTTTCTTTTAATTTATCTAATTTTTCTTTTTCTTTCACAAAACCTACCTCCATATATAAGAAAAATATGAACTATAAAACTACATATTATTTTTTACATTCTTAATGATTATAACATATAGAGTATTTATTTTATAAATTAGAATTATCTTTAAATACATTAATTATAATACCAAAGTATTTTTTTAATCTCTACAATTTAAACACATTACTGTACTACACTGTATATAAAAACATAGTGTAACATAGTAATATGTTTAAAAGCCATGAAATGGAAATGGCTCATCCTCATGGCTAAATTCACGAGTTTATTTTAACATAATCATTTTCTATCAATACAATTGTAAACTACAAAAAAAGACACTATCATATAAATTTTCTAAAATCTTAAAATTAATACTTATAGCTTACATACATTTGTATCAATCCCACCAAAAAATCCATATTGTGGAGCGTTGTAATACGTCTTTAAGAGCTTTTAATGTTTCATATCCCTGTAAATATCTTCACAATATAATACTAATTCAATACATAAGTCATCAAAGGCTTTACTATCTTCAATTAGATTTTTTGCAGAATATTGAACTGTATCACATCCAATTGCAATTGGAAAGACTCCATATTTTTCATACCAATATTTTGCAATAGCTATATGTTCTTCATCACTAGGACAATCATTAAATCCACCAATAGGTATATATGCAAATACTTCATATGGTTTAATTGTTGGAACTTTGGCTATGTAAACTTTGTTATATTCATGAAATATATCTATATTCATAATTGGTCTAAAGTGCTTATAATCATAAAAAGTATCTTCTGAACCCATTAACTCTTTTAGTAAATCTGAAATCTCACACTTTCTAAAATCAAAAAATTTGTTTACATCAATTTCATTGTACTTTTTTAAGCAATAGTCTCTGTAATTTTCAAGAGAACCATACTCTTTAGTAATCATATCGATATTTTCTCTTAGTAGTCCTACTTTTTCATCAATAACTATAATTGGTGTTTATTCTTTTTCTTTTCCATCTTCTAACATCTTTTCAAATAAATCATCAATATCAATCTCATTGTTCACAGGAACACATTCAAAACCATATAAATCTTCAATACTCATCTTTATCTCCTATTCTTTTTAGATTTAATTCTTTTGAAAATTTTTTTGTCAGATTTTTTTAATAGCATTATTATTTGTAAAACTATAAATAGAGATGCAATTTACAAAATATACTTATATAAAACAAAATTTCGTTCTATTTTTTGTATAAATAATATATTTTTTATGTCACTTCCCTCATATAAATATAAT
>NZ_JAGWCV010000055.1:0-23148 GCF_020657735.1 Clostridioides sp. ZZV15-6383
ATTATATATTATAAATTTTTCTTAAAATATACATATTTTTATAATATTATTTATTAAAACCTAATATATCATCAATATTATCTAATAATTCTTGTACATCTTCGACAGTATAGTCACCCATATGTGAAATTCTAAAAGTTTTTTCTTTTAAATCTCCGTAGCCATTTGCTATTTGGAATCCTCGTTCTTGTAATTTGGAATTTAAATTTGATACACTAATACCTTGAGTATTTTCTATAACAGTAAGTGTATTGGATAAGTGATTTTCATTGGTAAAAATTTGGAAGTGTTTTTTAGCCCAGTTTCTAACTAAGTTTGCCATGTCTTCATGTCTGTTGAACCTGTTATCTAGGCCTTCATCTAATATATTATCTAATTGGAAATCTAAAGCGAACATGTGAGAAAGAGATGGTGTTGAAGGGTATTGGTAGTTTTTCTTGATTAAGTATTCATACATTGCTAACAAATCAAGATATACTCCTCTAAAAGGTACTTGCTTAGCTCTATCGATTGCTTTTTGAGAAAATGTGCAAATAGACATTCCTGGTGGTAATCCCAGTGCTTTTTGTACTGATGTTATACAAATATCTATTCCAATCTTATCAACCTCGACTTTTATTCCACCGGCTGAACTTACAGTGTCTACACAGTAGACCACATCTTTGTACTTTTTAACAACTTCTCCAATTTCTTCTATTGGATTTCTTATTCCAGTTGAAGTTTCATTGTGAGTTACAGTTATCAAATCGTATTCTCCGGTAGAAAGCACCTTATCAACCATTTCTGGTGTTGTTGCCTCTCCTAATTCAACTTTAAATATATCCGCTGGGACATTATTAGCCACTGCCATTTTGTACCATCTATCACCAAAGGATCCACAGGAAAATACTGCTGCCTTTTTGGATGTACAGGAACGAATGGAGCCTTCCATTAAACCAGTTCCGGATGACGTGGATAAAAGTATCGTGTTGTTTGTATAGAATAGTTTTTGCATTTTTTCACTTATACTCTTTTGAAGTATAGATGCATCTTTTCCTCTATGTCCTATCATTGATGTAGCCATCTTTTGCAAGACTTCTTCTTTAACATCAATAGGACCAGGAATAAATAATTTCTTACTCATTATAATTCCCCCCTTTTTAGTTTGTAATATGGATAGCGTTTTTACTGTCCTTATTTTTAATAACTATAATATCAAGCTGAATTAACTATGTCAACACATAATTTATTTTTTATATATAATTTATTTTATATATTTTATGAAAACATTCATTTTATACCTTTTCATAAGTTTGAATATTACGAATTTATTCTTCAAAAAAAATATGCTTTTTACCTATATAAATTTATTTTTTTAGCATGTAAATTTAACGCTATTACGATAAATCTTTTTAGTATAACCAATTTATTTTTATCTTGTATTTTTATTGTATTTTTTAATTTTAAGTTTTTAAAATATAAAATTTATGTTTTAAAATATAAAATTTTTATTTAATCAAAGTTCAATATATTCCACTTTTTCTTTCGATTCTTCAAAAAACCATTCTTCATTAGAAAAATCACCTTCTGCAATTTGCCCAATAGGCATTTTCATGTACTTTCCAGTTGCTGTTACTGCTATATCTCCATTTGGTAGAATTATTTCACCTGTACCTTCAAATAATTTTCTGTTTTCTTTAGTTATTCTTCCAACAACTTTTATAGTGGCATCTGTTGGTACTGGTTTCTTATATTTCAATTCTAATGATACTGTCACTCCCCATATTTGGTCATCATTTATACTTACAGCTCTTCCAATAGTCTCATCTAATATTGCAGCAGACATACCTCCATGAACTCTCCCAGGATAACTTTGATGCCAATCCTTTGTATTACAAATTGATACAAGTTCCCCATTTTCAAGTTCATAAAAATCTGCTTTAAGTCCTAACTCATTTTGTGTTCCACAAACTAAACAAGATTTGCTACTATTTTGCTTCTTCAAAACTTTATACTTTGCCAAAAAATCCATCTCCTAACCTACATTAGTAGTCGCTTAATATTAAATAATTCTAAAATATATTATATAATATTAATAAAATCACTGCAAACTTCTAATAATAAAAATAGGCTACTTCAATATGATAAGTTTAATTTAAAGTATTATTTTCCAAAAAATAACTTTATCAAAATAGAAACTCAAAGTAGATATAAGCCTCTTTTTCGTTATTAAAATAGTAAAAATATATTTTACTTAATATAAAAAAGAGCGCCTCATTAACTAATAAAGTTTATTTTGAGACACCCCTCATAAAACAAATTATATTACAATAGATTTTTACTAATTCTACAAGTTATATATTTAAATTATATTATTCAAATTAAACTATAATTCTAAATTTCATTTACTATTAATTCGCCCATTTCTCTTGTTCCTACAACATTTCCCACACCATTATAGATATCAATAGTTCTATAACCTTTATTGAGTACACTTTGTACAGCATCTTCAATACACTTAGCTTCTTCTTCTAAGTTAAAACTATGTCTTAACATCATGCTTACAGATAGAATAGTTGCAATTGGATTTACAATATCTTTTCCAGCTATATCAGGCGCACTTCCATGTATTGGTTCATATATACCAAAACTATCTTCTCTAAGTGATGCTGATGGTAACATACCTATAGAACCCGTAATCATAGATGCTTCATCAGATATTATATCTCCAAATATATTATTAGTCACTATTACATCAAATTGGCTAGGGTCTTTTACAACTTGCATAGCAGCATTATCAACATACATATGTGACAGTTCTACATCTTCAAACTCTTTAGCTAAGTCTTCCATTATACTTCTCCAAAGTCTTGAACTCTCAAGCACATTTGCCTTATCTACACTTATAAGTTTTTTATTTCTATTTCTGGCTATTTCAAAAGCTCTCTTACCAATTCTTCTTATTTCATTTTCGTTATATATTTCTACATCATAAGCATTTTCGATACCATCAATGATTTTTCTTCCACGTTCTCCAAAATAAATGCCCCCTGTTAATTCTCTTACAACAACAAAATCAATGCCTTTCTCAACTATATCCATTCTAAGTGGTGAAGCTTCTTTTATACTTTCATACATTGTAGCTGGTCTTAAATTTGCAAATAAACCCAATGACTCTCTTAATTTTAAAAGACCAGACTCTGGTCTTTTATCTCACTTACATTTATCCCACTTTGGTCCTCCAACAGCACCAAGCAATACAGCTTCGTTTTTTCGACAAGTTTCAACAGTTTTATTAGGTAGAGGTTCTCCAGTTTCATCAATCGCGCATCCTCCAGCTAATACATATTCACAATCGAATCTATGATTAAATTTACAACAAATTTTATTTAGAACCTTTATACCTTCATCTATAATTTCCGGTCCAACACCATCACCTTTTATGACTGCTATATTACAATTCATACTCCACTACCCCCTATTTGCTTTTATTGAGTTAATTAAGCCTTCATTTAATATAATATTTTGCATAAACTCAGGAAATGGTTCTGCTTTATATTCTTTTCCTTTTGTTATATTTTTTATCACACCTGTAGAAAAATCTACTTCTATATTATCCCCTTCATCTATGTTATTGGCAGCTTCTTCACATTCAAGTATAGGAAGCCCTATATTTATAGAGTTTCTAAAAAATATTCTAGCAAAAGTAGAAGCAATCACACAGGATACTCCACTTTCTTTTATTACAATTGGTGCATGTTCTCTTGATGAACCACAACCAAAGTTTTTAGTTGCAACTATAATATCTCCTTTTTTTACCTTAGAGATAAATTTATCATCAATATCCTCCATACAATGCGTTGCTAGTTCTTTATAATCAGCTATATTTAAATATCTAGCTGGTATTATTACATCTGTATCTATATTGTCACCGAATTTAAAAACACTTCCATCGGCAATCATAAATTTTACCTCCCTTAAATTATTTCTGATGGTTTTGATATTTTTCCAGTTATAGCTGATGATGCTGCTACAGCTGGGCTTGTAAGATACACCTCTGAATCAACATGCCCCATTCTTCCTACGAAATTCCTATTTGTTGTTGAAATGGATTTTTCTCCTGCTGCAAGTATACCCATATGTCCCCCTAGACACGGACCACAAGTTGGTGTAGAAACTGCTGCTCCTGACTCTATAAAAGTGGTAATATACCCTTTTTCTATAGCTTCAAGATATACTTTTTGAGTTCCAGGAAATATCATAACTCTAACTCCATCTGCTACTTTTTTGCCTTTCATTATCTCAGCTACTACTTCAAGGTCTGATATTCTTCCATTTGTACAAGAACCTATTACAACTTGGTCTATCTTTATATCCTTATCTATCTCATCTACTGTTCTAGTATTTTCAGGAAGATGAGGAAAGGCTACTGTTTCTTTTAGTTCGGCTAAATCTATTTCGTATACTTCATCATAGACTGCATCTTCATCTGCTTCATATATATTTACATCTTTTGTTATAGTTGAACACTTATGTGAATTTATATATTCCATAGTCTTATCGTCTACTGGAAAAATTCCATTTTTTGCTCCTGCTTCTATTGCCATATTACAAATAGTAAATCTATCATCCATAGATAAGTATTCTACTCCATCTCCACAAAATTCCATTGACTTATAAAGTGCACCCTGAACCTCCCATGACTAAAGTCACAGGGTTCCTGCTTCACATAATTTTGCATACTAAAATATGTCTTACCAATTCTCCACAGGCTATCCCCGTAGTTCCTACGGTTCTTACATAAGTTATTTATTTTGAATTGTTATTAGTCTTAATCCTTCTTTTAATATATTTATACTTGCATTTATATCTCTATCGTGAGTTTCATTACAACTAGGACAAATCCATTCTCTTATATTTAAGTCCTTCACTTCCTCGTTTTTATACCCACATTTATTGCATATTTGTGAACTTGCAAAGAATTTACCTACCTTTACACTCATAGGTGTTGGTAGTGATTGATTTCCATCTCTTAAATCGACACTACACCAAATTGGAGCCTTAAATA
The DNA here is from genome assembly GCF_020657735.1 of Clostridioides sp. ZZV15-6383. NCBI lineage: Bacteria > Bacillati > Bacillota > Clostridia > Peptostreptococcales > Peptostreptococcaceae > Clostridioides > Clostridioides sp. ZZV15-6383. Next base: position 5,048 of record NZ_JAGWCV010000055.1, read on the forward strand.
TTTCATTGTCTGGCCATTTACGATTTGCTATTTGCATTTTACCATATCTTTTATACTTCCCATATTTCATGTTATTTCCCCCTTTTTATTTTTTATATCCAGTATACCTTATATTGGCGCAATCCTACCTTATTTAATTCATAAGAATAAATGTCAATTTTATCATTAGAATAAAAATAACCTCATCTCTAATAAAATTAGAGACGAGGTTTTGCTCGCGGTACCACTCTATTTAGCTTTCTAAAAAGCTCCCTTAGTAATAGCCAATATAAATAATTATGATGACTATATTTCCTATAACGTGGAATTACTCCGATTATCCTAAGACTTAAATCTTAGGAAACAGCTCCTAGACAAGTTCAGAACTATCAACTACTAAATCACACCATACTTTAGCTCTCTGAAAGTTTCATTGTTCTTACTACTTCTATTCATCACTTTTTTAATCGTTTAAATTTTCTAAATATTCTGATTTAATAGTTATTAAATACACATTGAAATGTATTGTCAACACAAAAAATAATTATATTTATTTTTGATTTTTGATAAGCAATTTTATAAAACATGCTAACTATTGAAAATAGTATGATATTATGCCTTAAACTTTTTCATCTTTTCATCTAGGATATTTAATAATTTTTTTTCATCTTCCAAACTCAATGCACTTAATCTAATTTTATAATTAGAATCATCAGTATATATGTTTAATATTTTTTTTGCTACTTCTATTTTTTCTATTATTTTATAATTAAACTTTTGATTATGTTTCGATTTTATACTGAATATACATTGATTGTTTATTAATATTGAATGATTATCGAGAGTAAGGTATACTTTTCCCTCATATTTATTTGAAAAATCACGACCTTGTTTAAAAAGAAAAACTGCTGTTATTATACATAAAAGATACAAAATTGTCGTTGAATATATAAAAATTGTGGCTAAAATTATAAGTGCTAAGACCATATATATAGCCATTCCTTTTTTAAAATAACCATTGTCATAATAATTCATATAGATAAACTTGTTTTTACTCAAAATTTTTCACTCCCACGATTCTAAAAATTCACATCAAAAAACTCTATAATTTCATCTTCATGATAATTTATGACTAATTCATCTGGAAAATCTACTGATTCTAAAACTTTCTCTGCATTTTCAAATTCTCCTATAGAATAACATATATGAGAGTCAGTACCAAGAATTACTCTTACACCATACATTTTACATAATGTTAGCATATGACTTGCATTTTCCCAAGTTCCAGTCCTATGAGAGTTTGAACTTAATGATGAATTATTTATTTCTAAAAGGATATTTTTATCTTTAGCTTTCTTTACTATAGGTTCATAATCTAAAGGATACCTACTATCATCTGGGTGTCCAATTATCTTTACCTTGTGTTTATCCATCACATTTAAAATAGCATTTGTATTTTCTTCTTTTGTACCAGAAGCTATACAAGGTCTATGCAGGCTTGCAATTATATAGTCCAAGTGTTGCAACATATCTTCTTGAACATCCAAATTCCCATTATAATCCATTATATTACCTTCTATACCCCTAAGAATCTTTACATCTTCTACTTTACGTGGAAGTAAATGTAGATTATAAAAATAAAATGGATGTGGCCCTCCAGGCATATTAGGTCCATGGTCTGATATTCCTAGATATTTTATATTTTTCTTAATTGCTTCTTCAACATTTTCTTTGAAAGTACTATGTGCATGTCCACTTATTAGAGTGTGACAATGTACATCCATAATAGACTTTTTCATTAAATTTCCTCCTAATATCTTATATAAGTTTTTGAAAATAGCTAAAGGGCTATTTCAAAACTAAAGCTGTCATAATAGACAGAGTAACGTTTTAAAACAGCCCCATTTTTAATTGTTTTACACTTCTAAATCTTTAAATTTATCTTTAAATAACTCTCCAATACTTCCTAAAGATTCTTCTACTTCTAAGTATTCTGTTATATCTTCTTCTGGCTCTCTAGTTGCCTCTTTTATTGAAACTAACATTCTTTTAGTCTTTGGTTTAAAATCAAGAATTTTAACTTTAACTTCATCTCCAATATTCACAATATTAGTAACTTTAGCCACTCTAGTATCACTCAATTCAGATATTGGTAAATACGCGTCTACACCTTCTTTAATTTGAACAAAAGCTCCTTTTTCTATTATTCTAAGAACTTTAGCATTAACAACATCATCAACTTTTACTTCTTTTGCTATTAAGTCCCAAGGGTCATTATTTATGTCTTTTAATGCCAATGCAACTTTTTTAGTCTCTTCATTTACATCTAACACATAAACTTCTACTTCTTGCCCCTCTGAAACAACATCTTCAACACTTTCAACTCTTGTCCAAGCTAAATTATTTATATGTGCTAATCCTTCAATCCCACCAATATCCACAAATGCACCATAAGACATTATTTTTGTCACTTTACCATCTCTTTTTTGTCCAACTTCAAGAGAGTTAAATAATTCTTCTTTAGCTGCTTTAATACGAGCTTTTTCTTCTTCTCTTTCTTGCTTAATTCTTGCTCTTTCAGCTTCTTTTTCTGCTTTAATTTGAGCTCTTCTTTCTTCTCTCTCTTTATTTATACGCTCTTGTAATACATCTCTATGAGATGCTACAAGTCTATTTTTTCTAATATCCAATTCTTTTATATAAACTTCTAAGTTAAGACCAACAAATTTAGATGTGTCTGTAACAAACTTTGTATTAAGTTGAGATATTGGTATAAAAAATGTATATGTATTATAATTAGCAAATACACCTTTATCTATATTTTTTTCAACATTTACAGTTATTATTCTATGTTCATCATAAGCCTTTTGTAATTCAGCAAAATCATTTCTTTTATCAAGTTGTAATTTAGATAAAGTTATTGTCCCATCTTTTTGAGATACTTTTGTTATTACAGCAGTTATTTCATCACCTATGTGGTATAAATCTTCTATATATTGATTTTTTTCTATGTTCAATTCACTTATAGGTATTATTCCATCAAACCCATAGTCTAATCCTAATTGTATTTCATCATTTCTCACTGCAGTTATTTTTCCAGTTGTCAATTCTCCAACTTTCACTTTGCTGAATACTTGCTCTTGCTGGTCAAGTAATTCTTGCATTGTTAAATCATTTTCCATTATAAACATCCTTTCCTCTTATTGATTATCATATCTGTAAATATTATACCATTAATATTGCAAATACTTACATTTTTCTTACTATAATTTTAAAAATAAATTCTACTTTATATCTTTATACATTATAGAAAATATCTTATTAAATTAAAATACAAATTCTAATTTTTATCTAATAAAATATTTTCATAAAAAATTTATATTGTATATCTTATTCTTCTATTGTTTTAGGTTTTGATAGAAAACATTTATAAAATATAAAGAAAGAAATTGCTGTTATAGTGGCTGCTGTTATATCCGCAACTGGCTCTGCTAAAAGCACTGCAAAAAGTTTTTCATTAAAAAATGGTGGAAGTATAAATATTAGTGGTATTAAAAGTACAATCTTTCTAAGAAGAGCTAAAATTAAAGATATTTTTGCTTTTCCAAGTGCTAAAAATGTCTGTTGACAGGCTAGTTGAATACCAAACATAAAAGCACCAGCAAAATATATTTTTATACTCCAACTAGTCATACTAAGCAACTGTGGATTCTTATTAAATATACCAACAAAAAATGCAGGAAATATCATTAATAAAATCCACAAAATCGTAGAATATGTAAAGCATGATAATAGACATAACTTAAATGTCTTCTTTACTCTATCAAGTTGACCTGAACCATAATTGTAACTTATTATTGGTTGTGCTCCTTGTGTAAACCCCATATTAGGAAGCATAAGAATTTGCATTATACTGCTCATTATAGCCATTGAACCTACTGCTAAATCTCCTCCATACATTTGTAATTTACTATTTAAGGCTATAAGTACTAGACTTTCTGTAGATTGCATTATAAATGGAGATATTCCCAAGCCCAGCACAGGTAAGATGATACTTGCTTTGGGTATCATATACTTCTTTTTTATCTTAAGTATACTTTTCTTTCCAAAAAGAAACATAAGTACCCAAATAGCAGAAACACCTTGTGCAATTATAGTAGCTAATGCAGCTCCTTTTACGCCCATATTAAAGCCAAATATAAAAATCGGGTCAAGTACTATGTTTATCAAAGCACCTATAGCAACTGTCATCATCCCAGTTGTAGCAAACCCTTGGGTATTTATAAAAGTATTCATACCCATTGAAATCTGAACAAACACTGTACCTATTAGATAAATATTTAAATAATCCATTGAATATCCAATGGTAGATTCACTTGCTCCAAATATCCAAAGCAAAGGCTCTTTTCCAATCTGAAAACCTATAGTCAAAAGTATTGCTAAAATCACTAGTACAGAAAAACTATTACTCATTATTTTCTCTGCATCATCATTGTTCTGCTCACCCATTTTTATAGCAGCTAACGGTCCTCCTCCCATACCAATTAAATAACTACATGCAGTTATTATAATTATTATTGGAAATGCCACTCCGACACCTGCCATAGCAACTTCTCCACTTTCCATTCTACCAATAAAAATCCTATCAACTATGTTGTATAAAACATTTACAATTTGTGCGATAATAGCTGGTGTAGCAAGTTTAAATAACAATTTACCCACACTTTCATTGCCTAAGTTAGTGTTTGTATTTCCCATCTTAAAACCTCCTTAATCTGTTAATTAAAATTTATCATGATTAAAATCTTATTCTATATAAAAAATTTATTTTATTAATAGCTAAAGTTATAATATTTTCCTCATAAGTAATACTATACTATATTTCATTTGCCATAGTAAACATTTTAGAACTAAATGAATTTAAATACTTTTTCTAATTCTTTTATATAGTTTTAAAAATTTTTTTACATGTACTCATAAAAAAACTATCCAAGTATATTACTTAGATAGTCTTATATTATATGTAGAGAAAGGGCTGAAACTATAACTCCAGATAGCAAATTACCAAGAAATACTCCTATAAAAGCATCTTTTATTCTCATTTTTAATATGGAAGCTATAGCAGATGCAGTCCATGTTCCTGTAGTTGGAAGAGGTATCCCTACAAATAGTATTATACCTACTATTGAAACACTTTTTAATTTCTTCATTCTTGAGTTTATTTTTCTATCAACTATATCAGCAATCCCTTTAAATAGTTTTTTACCTCTTAGAAATTGCAATATGTGCCTAAATGTCAATATCAAGGGAATCGATACCAAGGTAGAACCAATTACACTAAATACATAAACCCATATAGGATTTAATCCCATTGCAATACCTATAGGAATGGCTCCCCTTAATTCTGTTACAGGAACCATAGATAAAATTAATATGTGTAAATATCCCAAACTATTCCCTCCTATTCTAAGCGACTTAAGTTATTAATTTATTTGTTCTATAACCTCACCATTCTTTCTACTAACCAAAAACGCATTTTTAGTTAATGAAAGCATTGGTAAATCACTCTTAGAGTCTGAATATGCATATGAATTTTCATAATCAATTTCTATTCCAAGTTTATCTAATAAAGCCTTTATTCTCTGTACTTTTTCAATTCCTTTACAATTTTCTCCAACGAATTGATTTTTGTATCTTGAATTTTCATAAAACAACTCAGTTCCTATGACTTCATCTGCAAAACCATAGTACTTAAAGTATTTCATATACGCATATGGAGATGCAGTTATCATAATTACAACATTATGCTCTTCTTTATTTTTGTAGATAACCTTTTTCATATACTCATTAATTTTTTTCATTATACAGTCATCAAAAAATCTCTTTAAATCTTCTTCACTAAAATCTACTATTGGATAAAAGATTGCCTCTTTTGCCTTTTTCAACGGTATTATTCTAATCAAATACATAAATAGATTAAAAATAATGTATGGCAACTTTATAACAGTTTTAAAAGTTTTATTTTTTAAAGAGTAAATAAAAAAATCTATCATGCTATCAGTATTTATAACAGTATAATCTACATCGAGTAATAATACACTTTTTTTCATAAGTATTTCCCCATCCTATCACTAAAAAATCAATATTATTAAACATGTAATTATCCACAAGATTACATTTATTTTTAAAGCATTGTCTTTTAGAACAATATCAGTAGGGTTACCTTCATTTATGGTGTTGATTATATAATTATATCTAAGTACGCCATAAACTACAAATATTGTTGTAAATATCATATGTGGCTTTTCTGGATTACTTGTAGAATACAATGCATAACAGACAATTGTAGAACTTAACATAACCACCATCATTTGATTTAAATTTTCTACATCATAATCTCCTAGTATTTTTCTATGTTCAATTGCATCGTCTCTTAAGGTTACTATTTCTTTTTTACGTTTTCCAAAAGCTAAATACAAAGATAAGAAAAATGTACATAATATTATCCAATTCGACAAACTGACATTTATGGCTACACACCCTGCATAAACCCTGAGTATAAATCCAAGAGATATGGAAAACACATCTAATAGTATTATATTCTTTAGTTTAAGAGAATATAATATATTGTTTATCAAATAAAGACTAAGAATTATAGAAAGATTAAAATTAACAACTGTTGATAAACAGATTGAGATTAATGCTAATACTACAAATAGTATATTAGCACCTTTTTTACTTATTCTTCCACTTGCCACCGGTCTATTACATTTTTTAGGATGTTTCTTATCTTTGTCCATATCTATGGCATCATTTAACGCATATACTGATGATGACATTAGACAAAAACATACGAATGCAATAATCGTATTTAACAATAGATTTATATTTAGTATGTTATTTGAAAAAATTATAGCTGAAAATACAAAGAAATTCTTTATATATTGCTTTATTCTCATGAGTTTTATATAATCTGAAATTTTAGTAAGAAGCCTTATATTTGTATTTGTCTGTTTCATAAACTTACTACCCTTTCAATATTATTTTTTAAGCAGGATATGATTTTATCCCTATGTTTAAAATTTCTATAAATCCATTTATATTACTGATTATTATAGTTACCAATAATAATGATAGAAATATATTGTACAGATTTTTTTCATTTTTTCTAAGTGCTTTAGTAAAGTAAGCTAATAAAACTATAACTGCAAAACTAAAATTTATAGTCATAATACTTGAATTGACTAGATTATATCCTACTATTCCATGTAAAACTAGATTAAATATAATTATTCCCATACATAGCTTAGGAACTCTTTTTTCTGAATTTTCAATAACTGATAAAACACAAAAACAAAATGCTAACAATGTAAGAATAACAGGTATTGTTGCAACTTCTCCATTTTGTAGAAATAACCCTTTTTTAAGCTCTGCACCAGGAAAATAAAAAACTGAATACAGAAATCTTTCTATAATCATTGCAATTTTTTCTAAGATTGGTTCTGCACTTATAAATTTCGTATCATACTGTATTACATTTCCGAGATTCATAAAACTCTCATAAGATTTCGTTGAAATTACGCATATATATAGCATTAAGAGAAATACAAATAAATGTTTTAACATCTTACCTATTTTTAATTTAAATTCAAATATCATGTTAAAAAAATACAAATATACGTTGCTAATAGTTATTCCAAACAAAGGAATAGCTACCCATTCTACCAAATAAGAATCTTTTCCTTTCATTTTATTTGCAATAAATATGAAAAATATTAATGTAAACTGACTATATATAAACCTCTCTACATTTAAAGTCATAAATAGTTGTGGGAAAGAAAATATCATTATCATGGTAAGTAAAATTAAAGTTAACCTCTGCATTTTTATCTTTTTAATATGATTAAAAACTAAAGTTATAGACATAGCACTAGTTATTATTTGTAGACAAATTAATCCAAACCCATAAACATTATTAAAATCTGCTGTTCCTGGATTTGCTATTGAAGTACACAGTAAGTATATTGGATATGCAAAAATTGATATAATCGCTGAAAATAATATGTGCTTGCTATTATCTTGAGTTGTAGCAAATACATTTAAATTGAACAAAACACCTGTATCTGTATCTAACAACACATCATAAGTATTGTTTAAATCATAAAATATAGTGGTTTTAGAAAAAAATATCTTAGTTATTACTAAGTAAGTTATTACAACTAATATAAATAAAATTATCTCATTTTTATATTTTAATATTCTACTCATCAATATGTCACCATCCATTCATTATATAGGATTTGCTGCCACCTACAATTTATTCCTTTAATTTTCATAGTTATCTTTATAATATCCTTACTTGTTTTATTGTAATTGAATAGTTCTTTATTTACAACCACAATATTTGCTTTGTTAATGTCGTAATTAAAAGATTATTCGTATAATATAGACTGGTGGTATATGAAATAAGAATTTTTAATCAATGTCAATGTTACTAAATACTATACAAATTTCAAATATAATATAAATTAATTATACTGTAACACTATTAACTCCATCTTCTTCCCATTTTTTAATCTCTTTTAATCTATCAATTATCGGTAAATGTTGAGTACATTCAACTTCACATTTTCCACAAGATATACATTCTTTAGCTTTTACCTTACTATTCATTGTATAATTCCAATGCCCTAAACCGTAAACTAATTTTGTCATTTCTTCATCACTCTTTTTAAACATCTGCTTTTCATTATAAAAAAGCATATAAGCTGGAGTATTAATACCTTTTGGACAGACTTTACAATACCCACATCCTGTACATATTTCGTTCATATTTTTATTTAATCTAGTTTCAATATCATGTATATCTTCATCTGAATAAATTATATTTTCATCTGCAATTTTACATGCATCATCTATATCTTGTTTTTTATTAAATCCTATCAAGGATACACTTACTTGTGGAATTCCTATATTGAATCTTAAAGCTGATTCTATAGTACTTTCACTATTTTTTGCTAGAAAAGAAAGTTCTTTATTATATTTTGGAATAGTTCCTAAATGACTTTTAGTATTTAAAACCATTGATTTTACAGTATTTTCATTTTTTACTTTAATCTTATTGTCAGTTTGATGTCAGTAAAATATTTTATCCACAATTTTTATATAAGTTTTCCACAACTTATCCCCAATATTATCCACAAGAAAAAAAGGTAGCACTTATATTAGTAGCTACCTTTTACTTATTAATCTTCATCCTTCCAGCTTTTTATCCAATCTCCTATTTCCATTATTTTTTCTTCAGTTATTTCTTCTTTATCATGTAATTTTGTAATTAGTTCTGATAAAGGATTGTTATGTAAACCTCCAAAAATTCTTTTGCCTTCTAATTTAAGATATTCTTTTTCTTTTACTAATACTGTATAGTGTACATGTTTCCCAATTCTCTGTGATATTAAGAAACCTTTTTTGGTTAATCTAGCTAAGAGTGTAATTGTAGTTGTATGCTTCCAACCATATATTTTTTCTATTTCATCTGCAACATCTTTTGATATTACAGTTTTATAACCAGTGTTCCAGATATATTTCATAATTTTTAATTCTGCATCTGGTAATTTTTTATTTAGCATAATATATTCCTTCTTTCTATCAAACTTAAAATTATTTTTTGCCATATTTTTATATTTTTTATAAATCTTTTTAATTACTCTTCTATCGTTTCATTTCTTTTATGTATAGTTGTAAAAATTCGTATAAAGAATTTATTATATTCACTTATGTACATCTCTTCTTTTTTAATATTTAAATATTCTTTTTTAGTCGCCAGCACTTCATAACTAAAGTGAAAACCTAACCTCTTCTTTTTTAATATTCTCATTTTTACTAATCTTTTTAGAAGAATTTCTGTAGTACTTTTCCTCCACTTATACCTTTTGCTCATCTCCTCTATTATTTCTTTTTTGGATAGAACAGTCTTTTTCCTCCATAAATACTCCATCAGCATTAATTCGCCCCTACGTAGTTTGTCTATTACATCTTTTTGTTCCATTTATGTCACTTCCTTGAATTAATTTTAATTTAAGTTAATAATAGAACCTTCTAATTTCAAATGATACAGGTAAGTTTTACCATATGTTCTACTCTTTTAGTTTGTTTTCTTAGAAGAAAAATAACTTTCATATCTATAAATTTATTCAATTTTCAAACAATCTTGTTGAATAATAACTAATTCTATTGTATTATTTTAGTTGTAGAATAAAACTAAATCGGCAAAACTAGAGAAATTTAGTGACGCAAAGCTATAGGGACTAAGACTTATATAAATATCTTATGAGTTATGTCAGCCAGTTGCCAAAAAGATGTTTTCTTTTTGTTTTTATGAAAGTTTTTTAGGGGGATAATAATTTATATGTTTGGAAATAAAATGGATAAATGTACACATGTATTGACTGCTTATATTAGCAGTTCGTATGATTATTGTAATTTTTTAGATACACAGTTAGATGATTTTATATTAGAGTACGGAGAAAATGTAGTAGAGTCTTGTTTGCACCAAGTAATGATATTGGTAAGTAAGTATAATTAGATAGACATTGATTTCTAGAGAACCCTTTTTAGTTTTATCTACTTTTAAACATTACTATGTTAAAAAATTAATTAAAATAGATTTATAATATTCATAGTTTTATTTTTTCTTAAAATGCGATATAATAAAGATGTAAATTCGTATTAAAAACAAAAAAGAAACTACAATCTATTGCTCTAGAGCGAAGTTTCAAATTCAAAATAATTTAAGTAATGATTTATTCATTGAAATCGTCTTGATTGCAGTCAGGACGATTTCTTAGTTTATGTAAAGATTCTTTTAATCTACTTATAGAATCAAATAATCTTGTTATAGACTTTACTATTGTTGTAATAGATTTTATTACAATAGTAATATAGTACGCTATAACAAGTATAAACATAAGTGTTTTCATATACTCACCCCCTTTCATACGAAGGTGATTTCTGAAAACTTTCGCCCTTAGATTGTAGTTTCTTACAAGATATATTCTTGCATTTTAATTATAACATAATTTTACAATTATCAAATATCTATTCAATATTAAATACAAATAACTTATATTTTTTCTTCTGTATCATTCATTATAAAATAAAAATCAAATTCACATTCAAGTATTTCTGCAAATTCTCTAATTTCTTTTTCTGAAAAATTATCTCTTGAAAATTTATTTGAAAGATTTTGTCTTGTTTGTCCTGTTTTTTCTGCTAACTCACCTATAGTCATATTTTTTCTTTTTAATATTATTTTTATCTTTTCTCCAAATGAAATTGACATCATAAACACCTCACTTTTCTATATATAATTATACACTATAGAGTTTCTTTTATCTATATTTAGTTTACAAAGAAAACTATTTAATTTCATTTTTATATTTACAAACGACACTTTATAGTGTATAATAAACTTAACAAATTAATTATTGGAGGTATTTAAAATGATAAAATTTGAAGTAGGTAAAACTTATTTTGCAAAAAGTGTTTGTGACCATGACTGCATATACACTATAGAGGTTATTAAAAGAACTGATAAAACTATAACTTATAAAGAAGATGATACTGTTAGACGTGCTAAAATCCGTTTTAATGATGATAATAATTGTGAATACATAAGGATTGGAAATTATAGTATGTCACCTAATTTCAGTGCTGAAAACATGGTCCTGGAGGATAAAGAAATTATATCTACCATAGAAAAATACTTCGTGATAAGTCGCTACTATGACAATGGTAAAACTATTGCTTTTATAGAAATGAATAGCACTAAATATAAGACTGAATATATTAGAAACTTCGACCAATATGTAGATGAATTTTCTACATTAGAAGAAGCAGAAGAATGCTTACAAGAATGTCTTAGTGCTTAAGAGGTGATACAAATGTGTTTTAAAACTTATATACTAAAAAGAGAAGTAAATAACAAACAAATAGAGATAACTCGAAGTTTTGACTTAGATAATCTGATTTATACTGCAACAGAAATATTGAAAGAGAATGAGATTGACTTGATAATTACAGATGAAAAAAACAATGTTGTTTGGAGAAATGAAAAAAGCACTCCCCCTCAAGAGAATGCTTAGTTATAACTATAGAAGTGTATTGGTAGTACACTTCTATTTTTTATTATATCATTAATTTTGTGTATGAAAAAGAGCTATTTAAATCAATTTTAAGGTGTGTTGAGTAAGGTTCTTGATAGTTTATATATATATTAATTAATTTCAAAAAAATAAAACACTCTTTTTTATATGAGTGTTTATTTTTCTTCTCTAGTTTCCAATGCAATTTTTTCTTTCTTCCTGTACATAACTTTTATAGCTTTATATATTAATTCTCTTTCCTCATGATTTAAATTTTTAAATAAGTTTTTAAAATTATCAAAAGCTAATGTATCTTCAATATCTATATTCCCATATACTAAATAATCAACTGAACATTGAAAATAATTAGCTAATTTTTTTAATGTTGAGAGCTTTGCATTGTCAGTTCCTTTTGTATAGAAGCCAGAAATAGTTGTGTAAGGGATACCACTTTCTTTTGACAATTGAGCCTTAGTTATATTTTTAGAGTATAGTAATTTATCCAAGTTTCCTGTAATTTTAAACACCTTCTTTATGTATATTTAAGACTTTTTTCATCATCCCAATAATCAAATCTTTTGTTTCATCATCAATTTGATTGAATAAATAATTAAACTCTTTTGTTTTTGCATCTGTATTTATAGTGTTCATATCATCAAAATCATTTAATGTACAGTTTAATGCTCTAGCAAGTGATTTTAAAGTTTCAAATTTAGGGTCTTTTGTAGTTCCATTTAGTATTTTATCTAATGTTCCTTTAGGAACATTTGACAACTCAGATAATTGTTCTGATGTAAGATTTTTCTTTTTCCTTAATTCATTTATTTTCTTGCCACAATTACTTCCTTTTGAAAAGATTTCTCCTATCCCAGTTTCTAACCACTCTTGATTAACATTATATATATCGCAAATATCTGTTTTAACACGCTCAGTTAGCCCTACTTTCCCAGTTTCAATGTTTCCATAATTTGAGCGACTTATTTTTAATGATTCAGACATCTGTTCTTGTGTAAGTTTTAAAATCTTTCTTAATTCTATTAAATTTAATCTTATAATTCTATCTTTTTCAGACATTAATCTCACCTACTTTTTAATAATTGTTGCAATTTTATTAATTCTTTAATTTGGTTAATCGCACATTCTTGAAATTCGATCGAAAGTTCCATTAGCAAATCAGTTGCTTCTGAAATATTCCTATTACACTTATTTTCTATGTACATTTCTCCAGTTCCATTTGTAAGCCATTCTTTATTAACGCTGAATGTACTACAAATATCATCTATTAATCTATCACTAGGTATTGCTTTAGATTTATCTGATATAAACTTAGATATATAAGATGAGTCAACTTTTATCTTGTTTGCAAATTCAACTTGTTTTATTTTTTCATTTTCTATTAAGATTTTAATTCTCTTACCTATATCACACATTTATATCACCCCTATATTGTCCTTTTTACAATCTCATTTAAAGATGCTATGTATGTAGCATCTAACTTAGAAATATTTATTACTAACTCTTTTAAATTTCCATCCTTTGAACTAGCTATCTTATAGAATACTTCTCCCAATGTTGAATATATATCTTCTTTTGCAGATATATACATATCACCTGTACCAGTTAAAATCCATTCTTTATTAATATTAAAAATTTCACACATATAATTAATAAGTAAAGGTTTTGGTTCAACTCTATCATACTCTATATTACTTATAACATCTTTACTGACACCAAGTTTTTTACCAAAAGCTGGTTGAGACAAATTAGCATCTTTTCTTACCTTTTTAATTCTTTTGCTTATAGTTTCATTAGACAATTATATCACCTCTCTATAATTAAATTAGACCCTTTACAATTTCATTTAAATTATTTATATACGTATCATTTAGTTTAGAAATATTTATAACTAATTCTCTTAAATTTTCATTTTGAGATATAGTTATATTGGCAAAAACTTCTCCTAGAACAATATCACATTCTTGCGAAATAAACTCCCCCCCCTCACCAGTTTCTAGCCAATGTTTGTTAACATTAAAAACTTCACACATGTGAGCAATAAATACTGTTTTAACTTCTACTCTATTATTTTCTATATTGCTTATAACATCTCGACTTACACCAAGTTTTTCTCCAAATTTTTGTTGAGATAAATTTATATCTTCTCTTATTTCCTTTACTCTTTTATTTATATCTATATTAATCATAACATCCCCCTCAAAATAAATATATTTATTATTATTCTTTAGACATTTTTTCTAAAAATTTATTATGTAAATTATCTTTAGCTTCTATATATGCCTTTTCAGCATCTTCTATGTTATCATAGTAACCTAGACTATAATGTGTTTTCTTAAATTCTATTTGAGCACAGTATTTTCTTTTTTCTTTGTTCCAATAAACCCCTCTAATTTTAGTTTTTGAATTAGAATATGCTTCTGTCTTTTTTATAATAGATAAATTTGTATTATCAACAATATTTTTTTCTCTGTGTACTTTTAAAGCTATCTTTGCATTTTTTATATTAGATTCCTTTTTTAGACATCCACATGATTTAGTTCTACCAGTAGTTAAATTGTTTTCTGCTGTCTCAATCTCATTTCCACAATCACACTTACAAGCCCAAACATAATGACCACTTCTTGCCTTTTCTCCTGTATTTTTTATCGCTGTCAACCTGCCAAACCTTTTATTTGTTAAATCATTTTGTTTAAATTGTGTGCTGCTTTTCATACATCCACATGCTTTTATTCTTTTCAAACTGTCTGCTCTTATCCATTTTTCATTGCCACAATTCTCGCATTTACATAAGCAATATTTCCTATTGTTTCTTTGTTCCATGCCTAGTATTGTAAGATTTTCAAATTTATCTCCAATTTCCATGTTTTCACTTCCTATAAGTATTTTATAAACATTTCTTTTATCTTAGCTTCAAATTCTTCTGTTGTTATATATTCATCTTTGTAATTTTCTTCTAATTCTTCAATATCTCCATCTTCTTCTAAATATGTTTCGTGTTTATAATATAAGTCATAAACTTCATTAAATAAAGAGCCATCTACATTGTATAGATGTTTTTCACAAGTTGCTAAATCTTCATAACTAGCCCCTTCACCTACACATTCTCCTTCAAAAATATTTATATCGTAATCCTTAAATTCACACTCTGTTGCAATTTTAAACCAATACTCACATAAATTTATTATAGCATCAACACATTTTTCTTTACTTATTTTATAGCAACTAATTCCTGCTTCAAAATGTTCTCCATCTCCGCACATGCTACTTCTATGTTCTTTTCCTCTAAAACCTTTATCAAAATCGAGTCTGATGAATTTCTCCATTTTTTATATCCCCCTTTGTTTATCTCTTTCTTTAATTATATTATAATCTATATGAATATCTAAGTCAACACTTTTCCAAAGTTTTTTCTTTGTTTTTCAAAAATATAACTTTGATTAACATAGATTATTCTTTTCCTTTTAAATTTTTTATGTTATTATATAAATAAGAGAGGTGTAAAAAATGACATGGAAGAATGAAATTAAAAGTATTCTTGTAAAAGAAAATATCAGCATGAATGAGTTGAACAATTTAATGAATGAACATAATAATAAGAATAATACAGTTGAAAATTTAAGACAAAAAATAAATAATGAGACTATGAAGTATAGTGAAATCTTGACTATTGCTAGTTTGATAGGATATGAAGTTATTTGGAAAAAGAAAGAAAAGTAGACATAAAAAAAGAAGGTAACAACTAACTAGTTGCTACCTTTTAATCTATCTATCAATAAAATCTAATGCTTTATAAAGTGTATCAAATCTATCATTTCCCTTTATCATTGTGTATTTTTCTTTAGTTATAGAATCTATCTTATTACATGCTCCTCCACCTACAATATACAGATTTTGCGTCTGACCAGGTATATATTCTTTTATATCACATACTCTACATTCTTCTTTCTTATAATTCCAACCAATAACCTCAGCTGGTATTCTGTCAACCTCTCCATCATAGACTATTGTGTATTTTATCATACTATTCACACCCCCATCATTTTTTATCTTATCTTTAAAATCTACCCATAATTTTGGATTATCAAGCATCTTACGAGGACAATATTTTTTCTTAGCGTCATAGTGTCTTATTACTTTATCTGTACTAATATTTAAATCTTTCATGAGTTTTCTAGTTAAATCTATTGCATTTTGTCTTGCTTTTGTGTAATTACCATCACGATTTACACATATTTCTATATTAATACTATTGTAGTTTGTAACTCCTGCAACTAATGCAGTTCCATAGCTTTTACCAACTGCCCACGCTCCATCCTTGTGGTCTAGTGTTTGATATATTACTTTATCATCTACATAGTAATGTACACTTGCTTCTAAATTACCATTATTAAGTGCTTGTGCATGTCTCTTAGCATCTGCTCCCTTGTCCTCGTTATCAGTCTCATGAATCACTATGAACTTTGCATTATTCTTATTTGGATAACATTTTTTCTTTGTTAACATCTTTATTATATCTACCATTATTTTTCACCATCCTTCAATTGTTTGTAGGTTTGATTTATACCTATTGATATACCCCAACAAATTACGCCTTGTAAGACTGCATCAGCATTTAATCCTAACATCCATACTGAAAAACCTATTCCAAGTATCAATAATACTACTGGAATATACTTATTATCTAGTTGCTTATATTTCTTGCAACCTGCTCCTATAACATAAAGAGCAGCTACTAAAATTAGCAACTGCTCGGGTATAAAACTTATTAAATTATCCATCTCTTATCCTCCTAATTAATTAAAATATTCCTTTTTGTATTGCAAATATAAAGAATCCTACTAGTGTTGTAATCATTGTGCCAATTAGCCATTTCAACATGCTTGTAAGTGAGTTTAAATTCTCGCACAATGCTTTTAACTCTGCCTTAGATTCTATATTTGCCACTTTTAATTCGTCTATTTCATCATTATGTTTATTTATTGTTACCTCATGTCGTTTCAAATTGTCTTTGAAAAGTTCTTCATTCATGTAAGCCTCCTAATAATTGAAATAAAAAAGAACCATTATACTGTTGGTTCTACTGGTGTTTCTTCTTTATTTAATAAACCTGTTAACTCTAAATATTGTTCCTCTGTAATTCTATTTACAGCATAGAATACATCCATTTTATGCTGTAAATCCTCTCTAGTACTATAGTTCTTTTGTTCTATCATTAATTTTAATAAGTTATACATATCATTTCCTCCTAAATATTATTTAATTTGATATTTTCTACTTCAAATGCTGTGTTTATTATCTCAGAATCTCTATTTTTATTTTCTTCTTTTAACATACTTAATTCTTTTTCTAATGCTTGTAATCTCTTTTGTTCATCTGTCAAAACGACTTCTATGTCTTTGATGTTTAGTTCTTTTGTAACTGGATTTATAGACTCTATATACTGTTTACTATAGTCTATACTTCCAAATTCAACATCTAAGTAATGTAACTCTGTTATTGCATCATGTTCTAAAACATTACCTGTTGCTTCTCCTGTTTGGAATATTATTTTCCCGTCTTGATTGTAAATTACTCTATTTTCTCTATCCATATTAAATTACCACCTTCTATTTTATTCATAAGCATACCATGTAAAACTTTCTCCAACAACACACACATATTCGTTTTCTCCGCTAAGCCTACCAGTATGTGCTACACTTAGCACAAAAGAAGTATTGGAATAGCTTTTAATAAGTGTTGAAGAACCAAAATATTCATAATTCCCTTCAAAATACCTACCTACAACACCAACAATATTGTCACTAGCGATTTTAGGGTATCTAACATATTTAGACCGAGTTTTATTTTTAAGTGTAAAATTTTCAACAACAATCAAGCGAGGAATAAAATCTAAATTAAACCTCACCTCAAGAGTTTTTATTCCACTTTCCAAATTAATATAAAAGTTTTCATAATCATTTT
>NZ_JAGWCV010000056.1:0-22873 GCF_020657735.1 Clostridioides sp. ZZV15-6383
AAATAAATAACTTATGTAAGAACCGTAGGAACTACGGGGATGGCCTGTGGAGAATTAATAAGACATATTTTAGTATGCAAAATTCTATGAAGCAGGAACCCTGTGACTTTAGTCATGGGAGGTTCAGAAAGTAAATATAAGTGCAGAATTAAAGCAGAAAATATTTTTAGCCTATGAATATGAGAAAGATTACAATAAAGTGTTACAAGAGAAAAATCAAAAAATAAATAAACTAGAAGAAGTACTCAAAGAGACAGATGATATAAATTTAAAAGTCAGATATATTGATAAAGATAAAAATGATATAAAATGCAATTTAGAAAATTTATCTCTTCACTTAGATGTTCTTCTTAAAAAATGTCCTGGTAAGAGCGCAGATTTACTTTTAAAATCTGAATATGTAACTGAATTAAGAAATAAAGCAAATAATACCAAAGAAAATGAAATTAAGAAAAATAGTATACAGGATGAATTGAAGATAGTACTTGAAAGTAAGTTTAATACTGAAAGAGAAATAAATTTACTAAATGAAAAACTTGAAAATAATAGAAAGAATAGAGAAGACCTAGAAAAAGAGTTAGAAGAACTAAAATATTTAAATTTAGCCTCTGAACTTAGACGTGAATTAAAAGAAAATATGCCTTGCCCAGTTTGTGGGTCAAAATACCATGAAAATCATAATATAACTAAATATGATGAGAATATAGCTTTTGTTAAAGAAAAACTTGAAAAATTAGAAAAAGAAAAAATAAGTATAAGAAACAATATAGAGGAATTAAATGCTAAAGTAAGTGGATATTTATCTATAGAAAAAATGAAGACTAAAGAACTTGAAGATGTAAAGGGTAAACTAGGGGATATTCCATCTAGCCAATTATTAAAAAAACTTGATGATGAGCAAAGAAAGCTTGCTTTGTTAAAGTCTAATATTCAAGATTGGGAGAAAGAGAAAGAGGATACGGAAAATAAAGTAACATTAGCTAAAGAAGAAAAAAATAGAATTGAAAAAGAAGAATTAAAAGTAAAAGAAAGTTTGAATAACTATAAGAAATTAACAAGAGATTTAAATACAGATATAGAAGGTTTAGAAAATAAATGTAAAAAACTTAAACAGGAGTATATAGGACTAAAGACAATTACCAAAGTTTCTAATTTATTGTCAAAAGTAGAAGAAATAAGAGAGAATGAAAAAAAATTAGAATTACTAAGCACTGGGTATTCAAATTTATTAAAAAATAGAGACTTATTGGACGTTAAAATAAGAGAAAATGAAAGTAAACTACATGAAATAGAGATAGAGCTAATAAAGGCTAGAGAACTATATGTAGAAAAAAAATTGCATAGAGATAATAAGTATAAAGACGTTATTAACATAACGAAAGGTGATTTAGCTAAAAATCTTTTACATAATGTTGAAGAAAATATATGTAAGATATTAGAACAAGAAGAAACAAGTAAGAAAAAATTGGAAGAGCAAAGATTAGAATATGAAAAGGATATTGCTGAAAAACACAATATAGATGGAAGGCTTAAAACGGCTAAGGAACAATATAAAGAACAAAAAGCAATACTAAATAAACTATTAGAAGAAAATAAATTTGAAAGCATATATGTAGTAAAGAGAGCTTTATTAGATGCTGATGAAACAAAAAAATTGATTGAAGAGATATTAGAGCATGAAGAAGAGCAAAAGTTATTATCATTTAAAATAAAGTCATCAAAAGAAAAGTTAAATGGAAGAACTATAAAGAAGGAGTACTTTGAACAATTAAAAGATGAGATTTATAATCTGAAAGTAGAAATAGGAAATATATCTAAAGATATTGGAGCTAATCAAAATAAATTAATAACATTAAAAAACTCTTTAGATAAGATAAATGATTTTAATAAAGAGCTTAAAGTAGTTGAACACAATGTAGACTTATTGGAAGAACTAGATAAATGTATACAAGGAAATAAATTTGTAGAATATGTTTCTACAAACCAATTAAAATATATAGCTTTGGAAGCATCAAAAAGATTAGATGGAATAACAAAAGGAAGATATGCACTTGAAATTGACTCTACACTAAATTTTGTAATGAGAGATAACTTTAATGGAGGAGAAAGACGAAGCATTGATACTCTATCTGGCGGAGAGACATTCTTAACTTCTCTATCACTAGCACTTGCTCTTTCATCTCAAATACAATTAAAGGGAAGTGCACCACTAGAATTCTTCTTTTTAGATGAAGGTTTTGGTTCATTAGATAGTGAACTTTTAGAAATTGTTATAGAATCATTGGAAAGATTGCATAGTAATAATCTAAGTGTGGGTATAATAAGTCATGTCGAGGAACTTAAAAATAGAGTTCCTGTTAAGCTATTAGTTTCATCCAGTGAGGCTGGAATAGGCTCAAAAGTAAAAATTGAATATAGTTAGAAAATATGTGTTAATTGAATATATTATCTAATATTTCCAAAAAATATATAATTGTGATATAATTAAAACTAATATTAAAGTTATTTATAATTAATATTAATATAAAAACATGTAAGTAGGAGTGTGGTAAGTGTTGGAATCGCCCAATAATTTGATTCAGATTATATTTTTAATAGTATTACTTATGGGGTCTGCATTTTTCTCAGCATCTGAAACGGCTTTAATGTCGTTGAGTAAAATTAGAATCAGATATATGCAAGATGAAGGAGTTAAAGGAGCTAAGTTAGTAAGTTCATTAATAGAAAATCCAAATAAACTTTTAAGTTCTATATTGGTTGGAAATAACGTCGTAAATATAGCAGCAACATCCATATCAACATCTTTGTTTATAGGATTAATGGGAGAAAAAGGAGTTGCACTTGCTACAGCTGTTATGACAGTATTAGTATTAATATTTGGTGAGATTACTCCAAAAACAATAGCAGCAAGTAATTCAGAAAAGGTTTCTCTATTGGTATCTAAACCTATAAAAGCAATTATATTTGTATTAAGACCAATAGTATGGATATTTAACATAATCACAAATGTTATATTTAAATTACTTGGTATAACAAACAAAGGAGCTAAATCATTCATAACTGAAGAAGAATTAAAGACTATGGTAAATGTAAGTCATGAAGAAGGCGTCCTTGAAATGGAAGAAAGAGAAATCATAAACAATGTATTTGAATTTGGAGATATGCAAGCTAAAAATGCAATGATACAAAGAATAGATATGGTAGCTATAGATATGGAAGATAGTTATGATGAGATAATACAGGTATTTAAGACTGAAAAACTAAGTAGAATGCCTGTGTATGAAGAAACTATAGATGATATTGTAGGAATACTTAATATAAAAGATATTATATTTTTATCTGATGAAGAAATAGAGTCATTTGATATTAAAAATTATATGAGAGAGCCTTTTTTCACATATGAGTTCAAAAAAATAACACAACTTCTTGAAGAGATGAAACTTGAAAAAAGCCAGATGGCTATAGTTGTAGATGAGTATGGTGGAACATCTGGACTTTTAACTATAGAAGATTTAGTAGAAGTAATTGTTGGAGATATAGAGGATGAATATGATGAAGAAGAAGATGAAATACAAGTTATAAAAGAAGATGAGTATATTGTAGATGGAAGTACTAAAATTGGTGATGTCAATGAACTTATTGGTGTAAATTTAGAATCTGAGGAGTTTGATTCTATAGGTGGATTTATAATTGGGCACTTAAGCAGATTGCCAGAAGAGAATGAAGTAATTGAAGTCGATAATATAAGATTTTGTATAGAAAGTATCGAAAAAAATAGAATTAAAAAAATAAGAATATATACATAATGTAATAATGTTCTTAAATTTATCATAAGTGCATGAATATAGAAGCTAACTTTTATATTCATGCACTTATTTTTATTTTATATTCAAATAAAACTAGTATGAAATGGACAAAATAAAAATATAAATTAGAAGAAAGGAGATTTTAAGATGAGCATATTAGAAAGTAATTTTTTATATAAGTTAAAAAATAACACTATCTTTTTTTGTATATATACATTGTCATTCGTTTTTATTTACAAAGCTTTTCCATACATAGCTCCATTTTTTTTAGGTGGTATAATAGCACTTATGATTAACCCTATATCGCAAAAATTAGAAAACAAGTTCCATATAAACAAAGGTATATCTACACTCGTTTTAAGTTTTCTTGCAGTAGCTGTAGTTAGTACAGTTACTACAATAATAGTAATAAATTCAGTAAAAGAATTAATGGGATTTTTAAATAATATATCTGCTAACCCTGAGGATATAAGCAATAATATTATGTATTTCTTAAATAAGATAAATGACTTTATGAAATCGTTTCAAGAAATAGCCAACTTTGATGTAGAACAATTAGTAAATAAATTCAGTGGAGAAGTAATGCAAATTACAAAAAATCTTCTTACTAGTATACTTGGACTGGCTACTTCTATTCCATACATTATAATATTTATAATTACTTTGTTTATTGCTACATATTTTATAGCAAAAGACTTAGATAAGATTGAAAATGGTTTTTATGATATGTTTACTGTTGATGTCAGAAATAAGGTGAAAAATGTAAAAAAAGAGGCAGGTATTTCTCTTGTTGGATATATAAGGGCCTATACAATACTAATGGCTATAACATTTTTTGCAATCTGGGGAAGTTTTGTTTTATTTGGATTGAAATATGGTCTAATAGTAGGGTTTGTAGGAGCTTTAATGGATTTAATTCCATTTCTTGGGATAATAACAATATACCTTCCAATAATTGTTTACTATTTTCTTATAAAAAATTATTTTATAGCTATAAGTATGACTATAATATTTTTTACCTTATCTTTAATTAGAGAAATACTTGAACCTAAACTAGTATCAGTAAATGTTGGACTAAATCCATTAGCTACGCTAGCTGCGATTTTTATTGGAATCCAAGTAAAAGGAATAATTGGCGTAATTTTTTGTTTGGGTTTGGTATGTATGCATGATATACTTAAGAAGGTGGATATTTTTTAATTATAATAATTTAGAGATTTTTTTAATAAAATTTTATTCACTTACAAATAAAATTTTTTATTAATATTATAAGAAAGAGGGTATGTATGTGAAACAAAAAGTAGTAGAAAGATTTTTAAAATACGTATCATTTGATACAACATCTAATTCTCAATGTGAAGATTGTCCATCTTCAGAAGGTCAAAGAGTTTTAGCTAAGTATATAGTTGAAGAGCTAAAGACAATGGGGATTGATGATGTGAGTTTAGATGAAAATAGTTATGTAATGGCTACTTTAAAAGGGAATACTGAAGGTGTGGATACTATAGGGTTCATATCACATTTAGATACAATTGAAGATGTTAGTGGAAAAGATATTAAGCCAAGAATAATAGAAAACTATGATGGAAAAGACATAGTTTTAAATGAAGAATTAAATGTTGTTACATATGTAAAGGATTCTCCAGAGTTAGCAGAATTTAAAGGGGATGACTTAATAGTTACTGATGGAACAACATTACTTGGTTCTGATGATAAAGCTGGTATAGCTGAAATAGTAACTGCAATAGAATATCTAATAAATCATCCAGAAATTAAACATGGAGATATAAAAATAGGATTTACACCAGATGAAGAAATTGGTAGAGGTGCTGATTTATTTGATGTTGAAAAATTTGGAGCAAAATATGCATATACTTTGGATGGAGGAATAGTTGGAGAACTTGAATGTGAAAACTTCAATGCAGCAAATGCAACTATTACTATACATGGTAGAAATGTTCATCCAGGTTCAGCTAAAAATAAAATGGTAAATGCTATACATATAGCTACTGAAATATCAGAAATGTTTCCAGCAAATGAAAGACCAGAAACAACAGAAGGGTATGAAGGATTTTGGCATTTAAATTCTATAGGTGGAAATGTTGAAAATGTAAGTATGTCTTATATTATTAGAGACCATTGCAAAGAAAAATTTGAACAGAGAAAATCTATTATGATAGAAAATATAGAAAAAATAAATAAAAAATATGATAATAGAGTAGAATTAGATTTAAAAGATTCTTATTATAATATGAAAGAAAAGATTGAGCCAGTTATGTTTATAGTTGATATAGCTAAAGAAGCTATGGAGGAGTTAGATATAAATCCACGTCTAGTGCCTGTAAGAGGAGGTACTGATGGAGCAAGGTTATCTTTTAATGGGCTACCTTGTCCAAATATCTTTACTGGTGGATTAAACTTCCATGGAAAAAATGAGTGTATACCAGCTAGTTCTATGGAGAAAGCTACTAGATTAATTGTAAGAATAGCTGAAAAATATGCTGAAAGAGTTTAGTTAAAAAGTATTCAAAAATTAAGTATTTAAAGTTATAATAGCTATATCACTCTTTATAAGTCAGGCTGATTATAAGCTTGTATTGTATTTGAAATGGTATAGCTATTTTTATGATTATTTTTATAAAAGATAATTATTTTTAGTTTAGGGTATCAATAAGAAATATGGATATCAATAGGTATTGACATTTAAAAGGGGGAATTGTATTGAAAATTAAATCTAAAAAAATAATAGCATTTGCACTTTCATTTGGGATTATGATGCCAAGTTGTGTATATGCAGACACTACTAGTAAAAATCAAAATAAACAGGTAGATATGAGTCATTATCTTCAAAACAGAAAATCTCCAAAGGAGGAAACGCTAATTGGTGAAGATAGATTTGATACAGCCATAAAAATATCTCAAAGTGGATGGAACAATGGTTCAGAAAGTGTGTTTCTAGTCAACTCAAATTCATTGCCAGATGCATTGGCTTCAACTCCTTTGGCAAGTAAGTTGGATGCACCAATACTACTTACCAATAAAAACAGTATACCAGAGAATGTAACAGATGAAATAAAGAGGCTTAATCCAGCAGAAGTTATTTTAATTGGAAGTGAAGGAGCTATTTCATCAAGTGTAAAAGAATCTCTTGAAGATATAGGAGTGTTAGTTAGTAGAATTGGTGGAGCAGATAGAGAAGAGACATCTTTACTCCTTACTAAGCAGTTAGATGATACTGGTGATTTAGGTGTTTCAAAAGTGGCAGTGGTTAATGGATATAATGGGCTAGCAGATGCAACTTCAATATCAAGTCCAGCAGCAAGTGATAATATGGCTATAATATATACAGGTAAAGATAGTATAAGAAGTGAAGCGAAGAACTTTATTACACAAAACTCAACTGAGACATACATAGTAGGTGGAGAGTATAGTATAAGTAAAAAACTTGAAGGACAATTAATAAATTCAGAAAGACTAGCAGGAACAGATAGAAAAGATACAAATGCTAAAGTCTTAGAAAAATTTTATGGCAAGTCAAGTAAAGTTAATAATATGTATTTTGCAAAAGATGGAAGTGGTAGAGAAGCCGATTTAGTTGATGGGCTTGCTGCTGGAGTATTAGCTTCAAAAACAAAGTCACCTGTAATCCTTGCAAGTGGAAGTTTAAGTAGTGCACAGAAAAGTTTTATAAAAAAAGTAAAGGCTGATAAATTTGTACAAGTTGGTGGAGGTAAGAATAGTAAGCCATATACAGAAGCATTAGCATTACAGTAATATTGTGTAAATCAAAATTAATATATAATAAGAGAAGGGAAACTAAGTTATGCTTCAATATAATATATAATAAAAACAAGTAAACTAAGTTATATTTCAATATAGTATAGAATAAAACAAGTAAACCAGATTCTATTTAATTTGAAGTTTAAGGTATTGTACTTAAATTTCTAGTTGAGAAGAAATAAAATGGTTTACTTGTTTTTTATTATGAATTTAACAAATTAAAGTTTACTTTATTTTTATTGAAAGTTTACTAATCATTAATATTTATTATATTCCCAGTATTGATGTCAATTAAGTTGATATCAAGTTCAAGCTCATCTTCATCATCAGTTTTTATGATATCTATAATTGCAACAGAATGGCTTCCATCTTTTGGGATAGAAGTACTTCCTGGATTTATTACTATTAAATTATCATCCATGTATAGCTTTTTTACATGAGTATGTCCTAAAACTAATATGTCAGCACCCATTTTCTTTGCTTTGTCAATAATTTCTTCTTCTGATTCTGTATAGCCATGGTTCAATATAATTCTAATTTCACCAAACTGGCTCATGACATAGGGACTCTGAATAGGATGTTGTATTACCATTTGGTCAACATCTGCATCACAGTTTCCTTTTACAATCATAATATTTTCTAATTTATTTAATACCTCAATGAATTTTTTAGGATTATATCCTTCTGGAATTTCATTTCTAGGACCATGATATAAGACGTCTCCACCATGTAATAGAACGTCACAATCAGACAATACATTTAACGCTTTTTCAAAGTAAAGTAAACTACCATGAGTATCACTCATTATTCCTATTTTCATATTTAAAATCCTCCTAAGTTCAGTCTATAAAAATTTTTCAGATACTCTATGCCAAAACTCGTAGTTTGACATCCTAAGTAATTTTATTTTTGCATCAGATATACTAACTTTTATGTTTTCGATTTGTCTAAATCTGTGTTCAACTCCATCAACGACAATCAATACAGAATCTTCAAATCTATATTCGGGTGCAATTTTTATAACAGATTCATTTGAACATATTATACTTGATGTAAAGCACCTATATGCATTAGTATTTATCGGATGTAAAGGTGTAATCTGCATAAGTTCAAGATTTATATCAACAATACTACCTCCAGCAGAATAGTTATAGGCTGTCGAACCAGTGGAAGTAGAAATAATCATACCATCTCCACTAAAATTTTGTATATGTTTATCATCAAGGCTTAAATTTAGGTGTATAGTCCTAGACTTGTCTCCTCTTATAACAACCTCATTTACAGCAAGCATATTAGAACCACTAGTAGTTGTATATACTTCTGCATTAAGAAGTGACATTTCTTGAATAATATAATCTTTTTTTGTATAAGCTTCAATAAAGCTATCAATCTTATCTGGTAAAATATCAGGAAAAAACCCCAGATGCCCTGTATTTATTCCCATTATAGGAATCTCAGGAAAATCGAAATCTCTAACTGTTCTTAAAAAAGAGCCATCACCACCAATTGATATAATGAGCTCTGTATCTGGATAAATATCTGAATACACTTCAAAGCCAGCTTTGATAAGTTTTCTAGTTAAGAGTTCTTTAGTCTCAAGAGACTTATTTAATTGGTTTGTATTTATAGTTATAATTCTTTTCATATATTCACCTCTTCATACTTTGTATTATAACATAGTTTTATAATTCTTAATTTATAAATTTATAAATGACCTTTGTAGTGAATGTGTTAAAATATGTATAGGTGGGTATAAAAAAATGCATAAGAGGTGAAGATGTGTTTAGCATAAGGAATATCACAAAAAAATTAGGAAAATTCAAGTTAAATAATATAAACTTAGAGTTAAAGGAAGGAGACATTGTTGGGATTATAGGACCAAATGGTTCTGGAAAAACGACTTTAATAAAACTTATAATGGGGATTATTGATGCAGATGAAGGCGAAATTGAGCTTTGTAATGAAACTATTGAAAATTCTCCAATAAGCTTTAAAAACAATATTGGTTTTGTATATGATTCTTTACAATTTTATCCACATTTAAAGGTTAAGGAATTTAGAAGAATAGTTTCTTTATTTTATAAGAATTTTGATAGAGAAAGATTTGATGAATACCTTAATAAGTTTGAGATAGAAGAAAATATACATATTAAAAATTTGTCTAAAGGTCAATCTGAAAAACTTATGTTGTCAAGTGCACTTAGTCATGATGCTAAATTATTGATTTTGGATGAACCAACTGCTGGGATAGACCCAATTGTGAGAACTGAAATAATGCAGTATTTAAAAGATTTTGTGAAAAATGGAAACAGCAGTGTGATAGTCTCTACTCATAACACCGACAATCTAATTAAAGTTGCTGATTATCTTGTTTTTATAAATAAAGGAAATCAGATTTTTACAGTTAAGAAAGAATTGATAGAACAGGAATATAAAATAATTAGGGCAAATAAAGCAGAATTAGAATCAATCAAAGAAAATATAGTTGGTGTGAAAGAGTATAAATATTATAATGAGGCACTTGTTAAAGTTGGAGATAGCTTGAAAGTAAAAAGCCTATTGATAGAAATTGATAAGCATAAGGTCAAAAATCCTACTATAGAAGAACTAATGTATTATTATGTAAATGAGGTGAAATAATGTTCAATTTAATAAGGAAAGATTTAATAATAGGGATTAGTTCAGATGGTATCCGTAATTTAAAGTACATATTGCTATTTTTTGTGTTTTATTTTTTCCTTAATTCAATTTCATATTATACAGTAAGTATTGCTGTGAGTTATTTAATATTTATAAATACGTTTGAATGTGATTATGAGAATGATTCAAGGATTTTTATAAGGAGTATGCCAGTCAGTATAGAAGACATAGTTTACTCAAAATATTTATTGGGTGTAGGGCTGATAATTTCTGTAACAGCAATTGTGTCCTTAATAAGTAAATTGACATCACTAGTATTCTTTAGAAATATGGTTTTAAATGATGTATTTTTTTCTGTAAATGTATTTTTAGCAATTTTGGCAGTTTTACTTCCTTTAATTTTTAAGTTTGGATATGGAAAAATGAAAGTTTGTGGTCTTATAGTAAGTATTTTAATTTACTTTGTATATGGAAGTCTTTTGAGGACGATTAGTATGATTGTATATCAAGTAAAGCATTTTAATTATAGTAAAGTTGGAGGAGTGTATCTTTCAAATTATGTAACTGATGTGACTAATACTAAATATATAAATTTATATAGCATAACATTTTTAACAATAATAATTTTTATAATATCGATGTATTTTTCTATTAAGATTTCAAAAAAGAATAAGTTTAATTATTAAAATTTTAATTAATATTATAGCACAATAGCACAAAATATAAGGAGAATAGAAATGAATAAGTTTATAAAAGTTTCATTTTTTATTTTGGGGATTTTTACACTATTCATAGCTATAAATAAATTAGTATATAGAGATATGGTAAGTGTCAAAGATTATGAAATAAATCATTTAGAGGAGATTGTTTTTGATTTTGATAGCAGAAGAAGTAGGGATATTGGTACTATTGTAAGGTTTAAAATAAGCAATAATAGTAAATATAGTTATAAGTTAAACAGTGCTAAAATGAAGTTTGAAAATTGTGTAGAAAATAAAAAAGGAATAAATAAATGTTCTTCCTATGTAAATGTAGATTTATTTAATGAAAAGAATTCTATAACTGCAAAAACTCTAGAATATGGAATAAAACCAAATGATCAAGGTTATGTTGATTTTGTAATTCCAAGAGGATTAAATTTTGATTATAGGTACTTTAATGAGTCTGGTATGAGTGTCGAATATAAGGGAGAATATATTGTCGATATTCCAATGGCGAAAGGATTGTATTTAGTAGTTGGAAAAAATAATGATGTATGGAATGCTAATATTATGGAATGATTTTAAAAAATTGAAAAATGAATCAATCATAGATATAATTAAGAATAATATTAAATTTATAAACATTCAGATTAGGAGGCAGATTTGATGTCAATAAGTAATGTAAGAGAGTATTTTAAACAGTTTGGAAGAGAAGATAGTATATTAGAATTTGAGCAATCTAGTGCTACTGTGGAACTTGCAGCTGAAGCGGCAGGAGTTATTCCAGCAAGAATAGCTAAGACACTTTCATTTAAAATAGGTGATGATGCAATTTTAGTTGTAACAGCTGGTGATGCTAAGATTGATAATAAGAAGTATAAGGCTGAATTTAGTTGTAAGGCTAAAATGCTGACACCAAAAGAAGTTTTGGATTTTACTGGACATGCTATTGGTGGTGTTTGTCCATTTGGCCTAAAGAATTCTCTAAAAGTGTATTTAGATGATTCAATGAAAAGATTTGATACAGTATTTCCTGCATGTGGAAGTAGTAATTCCGCAATAGAACTTACATGCGAAGAAATGGAAAAGTTTTCTAAGTGTGAAAAATGGGTAGATGTTTGTAAAAATTGGTAAAAAATATAGTTAACTTAATGGAAATTGGTAAAAAACTATCTCTGTATACGATGTATACAGAGATAGTTTTTTTGAGCAAATATTTATAAATCTAAGAGAATAATCTAATTTAAACTAATAATCCAAAATGAAGTTAAAAAATTCTGATTTTTCTTCAAAACAATAAAAAAATGACAAAAAAGTGGAAAAAATGTAATAAATATTGTTAAAAAAATAATTAGAAATTATTGAAAAATTATCCTTTGAGTGATACTATTATAGATGTAAGATATTTAAAAATAAAAAATAATCAGATAAAATTGTGATTATTTAGCTCTATTAAAATAATTTTTATACGATAAAAAATTTCTGTATATGGCTAAAAAACAGTTATATAGACAATGTTTACTATCTAACATACTCTGATATAAATATCGTAAACAAATTATTTTATCTATAAGCATTGCAAAATAAATCTTATTATAGTTTGAAATTTCATAAAATTCCAAAAATCGAGATTTTTTTTAAGTGTAGTTGATTTTAAATTAACAATTTATAATTAAATTAATGTCATAATTGGTTAGTATAATCACGTATAAATATAGGGCGGACTTTAATTAAGGTAATAAATTTCTCGACGTATATTCAAATACTTTATTATAGATGCTGCCGAGATTTTAATTAATAAATGAAAATAAAATATTTATAAAATACTGAGGAGGCTATTATGGATTTAAATTCTAAAAAATATGAGATGCTTAAAGAGCTATATGTAAGCTTCGCTGAAAATGAAGTTAAACCTTTAGCAACAGAACTTGATGAAGAAGAAAGATTTCCTTATGAAACAGTGGAAAAGATGGCAAAAGCAGGAATGATGGGTATACCATATCCAAAAGAATATGGTGGAGAAGGTGGAGACACTGTAGGATATATAATGGCAGTTGAAGAATTGTCTAGAGTTTGTGGTACTACAGGAGTTATATTATCAGCTCATACATCTCTTGGTTCATGGCCTATATATCAATATGGAAATGAAGAACAAAAACAAAAATTCTTAAGACTATTAGCAAGTGGAGAAAAATTAGGCGCATTTGGTCTTACTGAGCCTAATGCTGGGACAGATGCGTCTGGACAACAAACAACTGCTGTCTTAGATGGAGATGAATACATACTTAATGGCTCAAAAATATTTATAACAAATGCAATAGCTGGTGATATATATGTAGTAATGGCAATGACTGATAAATCTAAGGGTAATAAAGGAATATCAGCATTTATAGTTGAAAAAGGAACTCCTGGATTTAGCTTTGGAGTTAAAGAAAAGAAAATGGGTATAAGAGGTTCAGCTACTAGTGAATTAATATTTGAAGATTGTAGAATACCTAAAGAAAATTTACTTGGAAAAGAAGGTCAAGGATTTAAAATAGCTATGTCTACTCTTGATGGTGGTAGAATTGGTATAGCTGCACAAGCTTTAGGTTTAGCACAAGGAGCTATTGATGAAACAGTTAAATATGTAAAAGAAAGAGTACAGTTCGGTAGACCATTATCAAAATTCCAAAATACACAATTCCAATTAGCTGATATGGAAGTTAAAGTACAAGCGGCTAGACATCTTGTATATCAAGCAGCTATAAATAAAGACTTAGGAAAACCTTATGGAGTAGAAGCAGCAATGGCAAAATTATTTGCAGCTGAGACAGCTATGGAAGTTACTACAAAAGCTGTACAACTTCATGGTGGATATGGATACACTCGTGACTATCCAGTGGAAAGAATGATGAGAGATGCTAAGATAACTGAAATATATGAAGGAACTAGTGAAGTTCAAAGAATGGTTATTTCAGGAAAATTATTAAAATAGATAAATATTAAAATATACACAATAGGTCGATATTAAAAGAGATATGGAGGAAGG
The DNA here is from genome assembly GCF_020657735.1 of Clostridioides sp. ZZV15-6383. NCBI lineage: Bacteria > Bacillati > Bacillota > Clostridia > Peptostreptococcales > Peptostreptococcaceae > Clostridioides > Clostridioides sp. ZZV15-6383. The sequence continues at coordinate 13,959 of NZ_JAGWCV010000056.1, forward strand.
ATTTATGAATATAGTCGTTTGTATAAAACAAGTTCCAGATACAACAGAAGTTAAACTAGATCCTAATACAGGTACTTTAATTAGAGATGGAGTACCAAGTATAATAAACCCTGATGATAAAGCAGGTCTAGAAGAAGCTATAAAATTAAAAGAAGAAATGGGTGCTCATGTAACAGTTATAACAATGGGACCTCTTCAAGCAGATATGGCTTTAAAAGAAGCTTTAGCAATGGGTGCAGATAGAGGAATATTATTAACAGATAGAGCATTTGCAGGTGCTGATACTTGGGCAACTTCATCAGCATTAGCAGGGGCATTAAAAAATATAGATTTTGATATTATAATAGCTGGAAGACAGGCGATAGATGGAGATACTGCGCAAGTTGGACCTCAAATAGCTGAACATTTAAATCTTCCATCAATAACATATGCTGAAGAAATAAAAACTGAAGGAGAATATGTATTAGTAAAAAGACAATTTGAAGATTGTTGCCATGACTTAAAAGTTAAAATGCCATGCCTTATAACAACTCTTAAAGATATGAACACACCAAGATACATGAAAGTTGGAAGAATATATGATGCTTTAGAAAATGATGTAGTAGAAACATGGACTGTAAAAGACATAGAAGTTGACCCTTCTAATTTAGGTCTTAAAGGTTCTCCAACTAGTGTATTTAAATCATTTACAAAATCAGTTAAACCAGCTGGTACAATATACAATGAAGATGCGAAAACATCAGCTGGAATTATCATAGATAAATTAAAAGAGAAGTATATCATATAATTAAGGGGGGATAAAGAATGGGTAACGTTTTAGTAGTAATAGAACAAAGAGAAAATGTAATTCAATCTGTTTCTTTAGAATTACTAGGAAAGGCTACAGAAATAGCAAAAGATTATGATACAAAAGTTTCTGCATTACTTTTAGGAAGTAAGGTAGAAGGTTTAATAGATACATTAGCACATTATGGTGCAGACGAAGTAATAGTAGTAGATGATGAAGCTTTAGCAGTGTATACAACTGAACCATATACAAAAGCAGCTTATGAAGCAATAAAAGCAGCTGACCCAATAGTTGTATTATTTGGTGCAACTTCAATAGGTAGAGATTTAGCACCTAGAGTTTCTGCTAGAATACATACAGGTCTTACTGCTGACTGTACAGGTCTTGCAGTAGCTGAAGATACAAAATTATTATTAATGACAAGACCTGCCTTTGGTGGAAACATAATGGCAACAATAGTTTGTAAAGACTTCAGACCTCAAATGTCTACAGTTAGACCAGGAGTTATGAAGAAGAATGAGCCTGATGAAACTAAAGAAGCTGTAATCAATCGTTTCAAGGTAGAATTTAATGATGCTGATAAATTAGTTCAAGTTGTAGAAGTAATAAAAGAAGCTAAAAAGCAAGTTAAAATAGAAGATGCTAAGATATTAGTTTCTGCTGGACGTGGAATGGGTGGAAAAGAAAACTTAGACATACTTTATGAATTAGCTGAAATCATGGGCGGAGAAGTTTCTGGCTCTCGTGCCACTATAGATGCAGGATGGTTAGATAAAGCAAGACAAGTTGGTCAAACTGGTAAAACTGTAAGACCAGACCTTTATATAGCATGTGGTATATCTGGAGCAATACAACATATAGCTGGGATGGAAGATGCTGAGTTTATAGTTGCTATAAATAAAAATCCAGAGGCTCCAATATTTAAGTATGCTGATGTTGGTATAGTTGGAGATGTTCATAAAGTACTTCCAGAACTTATCAGTCAGTTAAGTGTTGCAAAAGAAAAAGGTGAAGTTTTAGCTAACTAATTTCTTGGGGAGGGTATTATGAGTACAAGTGATGTTAAAGTTTATGAGAATGTAGCTGTTGAAGTAGATGGAAATATATGTACAGTGAAAATGAATAGACCTAAAGCCCTTAATGCAATAAATTCAAAAACTTTAGAAGAACTTTATGAAGTATTTGTAGATATTAATAATGATGAAACTATTGATGTTGTAATATTGACAGGGGAAGGAAAGGCATTTGTAGCTGGAGCAGATATTGCATACATGAAGGATTTAGATGCTGTAGCTGCTAAAGATTTTAGTAGCTTAGGAGCTAAAGCTTTTGGAGAAATAGAGAGTAGTAAAAAAGTAGTGATTGCTGCTGTAAATGGATTTGCTTTAGGTGGAGGATGCGAACTTGCAATGGCGTGTGACATAAGAATTGCATCTACTAAAGCTAAATTTGGTCAACCAGAAGTAACTCTTGGAATAACTCCAGGGTATGGAGGAACTCAAAGACTTACAAGATTGGTTGGAATGGCAAAAGCAAAAGAATTAATCTTTACAGGTCAAGTTATAAAAGCTGATGAAGCTGAAAAAATAGGGTTAGTAAATAGAGTCGTTGAGCCAGACGTTTTAATAGAAGAAGTTGAGAAACTAGCTAAGATAATAACTAAAAATGCTCAACTTGCAGTTAGATACTCTAAAGAAGCAATACAACTTGGTGCTCAAACTGATATAAATACTGGAATAGATATAGAATCTAATTTATTCGGTCTTTGTTTTTCAACTAAAGACCAAAAAGAAGGAATGTCAGCTTTTGTTGAAAAAAGAGAAGCTAACTTTATAAAAGGGTAAAAATCTAATTAAAAATATATTTGCTGTTAACTAGATTGAATAGTATTTTAATCTAGTTAACAGAATATAAATACTAAAATAACAGGAGGTTATAACTATGAAATTAGCTGTAATAGGTAGTGGAACTATGGGAAGCGGTATTGTACAAACTTTTGCAAGTTGTGGTCATGATGTATGTTTAAAGAGTAGAACTCAAGGTGCTATAGATAAATGTTTAGGCTTATTAGACAAAAATTTAACTAAGTTAGTTACTAAAGGAAAAATGGATGAAGCTACAAAAGCAGAAATATTAAGTCATGTTAGCTCAACTACTAACTATGAAGATTTAAAAGATATGGATTTAATAATAGAAGCATCTGTAGAGGATATGAACATAAAGAAAGATGTTTTCAAACTATTAGATGAATTATGCAAAGAAGATACTATTCTAGCAACAAATACTTCATCATTATCTATAACAGAAATAGCTTCTTCTACTAATAGACCAGATAAAGTTATAGGAATGCATTTCTTCAATCCAGTTCCTATGATGAAATTAGTTGAAGTTATAAGTGGTCAATTAACATCAAAAGTTACTTTTGATACAGTATTTGAATTATCTAAGAGTATCAATAAAATGCCAGTAGACGTATCTGAATCTCCTGGATTTGTAGTAAACAGAATACTTATACCTATGATAAATGAAGCTGTTGGTATATATGCAGATGGTGTTGCAAGTAAAGAAGAAATAGATGAAGCTATGAAATTAGGAGCAAACCATCCAATGGGACCATTAGCATTAGGTGACTTAATAGGGTTAGACGTTGTTTTAGCTATAATGAACGTTTTATATACTGAGTTTGGAGATACTAAATATAGACCTCATCCACTTTTAGCTAAAATGGTTAGAGCTAATCAATTAGGAAGAAAAACTAAGATAGGATTCTATGATTACAATAAATAAGAATTTAGGAATTAACAATTTAAATAATACTGTTTAAAAAAATTTCGGACATCTGATAAAAATATAATTTAATGGGGGTAATGAATATGAGAGAAGTAGTAATTGCCAGTGCAGCTAGAACAGCAGTAGGAAGTTTTGGAGGAGCATTTAAATCAGTTTCAGCAGTAGAGTTAGGTATAACAGCAGCTAAAGAAGCTATAAAAAGAGCTAATATAACTCCAGATATGATAGATGAATCTCTTTTAGGTGGAGTACTTACAGCAGGTCTTGGACAAAATATAGCAAGACAAATAGCATTAGGAGCAGGAATACCAGTAGAAAAGCCAGCTATGACTATAAATATAGTTTGTGGTTCTGGATTAAGATCTGTTTCAATGGCATCTCAACTTATAGCATTAGGCGATGCTGATATAATGCTAGTTGGTGGAGCTGAAAATATGAGTATGTCTCCTTATTTAGTACCAAGTGCTAGATATGGTGCGAGAATGGGTGATGCTGCTTTTGTTGATTCAATGATAAAAGATGGATTATCAGATATATTCAATAACTATCACATGGGTATTACTGCTGAAAATATAGCTGAGCAATGGAATATAACTAGAGAAGAACAAGATGAACTAGCTCTTGCAAGTCAAAATAAAGCTGAAAAAGCTCAAGCTGAAGGAAAATTTGATGAAGAAATAGTTCCTGTTGTTATAAAAGGAAGAAAAGGTGACACTGTAGTAGATAAAGATGAATATATTAAATCTGGTACTACAATGGAAAAACTTGCTAAGTTAAGACCTGCATTTAAAAAAGATGGAACAGTTACTGCTGGTAATGCATCAGGAATCAATGATGGTGCTGCTATGCTAGTAGTAATGGCTAAAGAAAAAGCTGAAGAACTAGGAATAGAGCCTCTTGCAACTATAGTTTCTTATGGAACAGCTGGTGTTGACCCTAAAATAATGGGATATGGGCCAGTTCCAGCAACTAAGAAAGCTTTAGAAGCTGCTAATATGACTATTGAAGATATAGATTTAGTTGAAGCTAATGAGGCATTTGCTGCTCAATCTATAGCAGTAGTAAAAGACTTAAATATAGATATGGCTAAAGTTAATGTTAATGGTGGAGCAATAGCTATAGGACATCCAATAGGATGCTCAGGAGCAAGAATACTTACTACACTTTTATATGAAATGAAGAGAAGAGATGCTAAAACTGGTCTTGCTACACTTTGTATAGGTGGTGGAATGGGAACTACTCTAATAGTTAAGAGATAGTTTTAGATTATAATTTTTATAAGTTAAATATTTAACTATGAATTTAACCTGTAAGAATAACTGTTTGTTATTCTTACAGGTTTTTATAGTTAAAAATAATTATTATCTATTAAACAAAAATAGTGTAAAATATATAATATCATGATTTTTAAGAAATAAAAGAAAGTAGGTAAAAGTTTGTTTAAAAAAGAAAATCAAAGATATAATCTCATATCGTATACAAATGAAGAAGAAATGACTTTAAAAGAAGTTTTATTGGACAAACTAAATTTTTCAGTTAGGTCATTATCAAAAATGAAGAGAGAAAAGAGTGTCTTAGTAAACGGGGTGTATAAAAAGCCGAGTTTAAAAGTCTATTATGGTGATTTAATAGAAGTAAAGATAGAAGAGGAAAAAGCAAAATTTGAACCTCAAAATTTAAATTTACAAATAATATATGATGATTTTGATATAATTATGGTAAATAAACCTCCATTTATGGTAGTTCACCCAACAAAAAGTCACTATGATAAAACAATAGCAAATGGTATTAGTTACTATATAGATAATCAAAAAGAAAACGTAAAAATACGATTTGTAAATAGGTTAGATATGAATACTTCAGGACTAGTTATAGTAGCAAAAAATGCTTATGCGCATCATACTATGTCTACAGCAATGAGTGAAAATAAAGTTGAAAAAACGTATATAGCAGTAGTTAGTGGGATTATAGAAGAAGATGAGGGAACTATAAATGAGCCGATTTATAGACCTACAGAGGATTCAATAAAAAGGATAATAGATGAAAGAGGACAAGCGTCTATTACTCATTATAAAGTAGTAGAAAGACTAAAAAATGCAACTGTACTAGAAGTAAGATTAGAAACTGGTAGAACACATCAAATAAGAGTTCATATGGCTCATATAGGTCATGGAATAATAGGTGATGAGTTATATGGGTGCATAGATGAAGAGCTTATAAATAGGCAAGCACTCCATGCATACAAGCTGGAGTTTAAACAACCAAGGACAAAAGAAAAATTAAAATTTAAAGCAGATATACCAGAGGATATGAAAGAGCTAATATCGAAATTAAGATAATGGGGTGATATATATGATAATACATAAGTTTATAATACATGTTTTGGATAAAAATAGTGATGTTCCAATATTAAACGACTTTGAAGGTAAAGTTAATCAAGAAGTAGATGGTTTTTTCCAGAAGTCTATAAAAAGAATTGCAAAGGATGAGGATTTAAGAAAAGGTGTTTTTAAAGATTATAATGATAATCTAATTAAAAACTGTTGTGAACAAATAATATATGATGAAAGTACTTTTTTAAAAAATTCTAAGGAAATTGCATCTTACTTGTTTGATGTTATGAAAATCAATGCGGCACTAGAATCTTGTGATTTGGCAATTTGTTTATATACTATTAAAGATGAAAAGAGTGTAGCTATATTGAAATTAGATTATAAAAAGTTGTACACTCATTCAATTGAATTTATAGATGATAAATTCAATATTCAAATGGTTTCAAATGAGATTGGTATTCCAGAGACTCTAAGACAAAAGCAAGGAGCGTTGATTAGTTTAAGTGGTATAAATGATGAGTTTCATTTAAGACTTTTAGATAAGGATGCGGAAAAAGAAGGGTCAGAATCAAAGTTTGTGACAGAATTTTTAAATGCTAAAAAAATAGATGATGATAAGTATAAGACAAAAGTATTTAAAAATACAGCTGAAAATTGGATAACCAATGCTCTTAGCAATGATATAAAGCAAGCTGAAGATGTAAGAAGTATATTAAATTATACACTAAAGGAAAAACATGAAGTTGATATAAATGATTTTGTTGATAATTCAATTAAAGATGATGAGTTAAAAGATAGCTTTAAAGAGCATATGGAAGAGAAAGGTCTCGATGAAAGTTTTAGTATAGATAAAAAATGGGTTGAGAAAAAACTTAAAAAAAGAAGTATAAAAACAGATAATGGTTTTGATATAAAAGGAAACCTAACCGATTTTGAAGACCCAATGAAGTACACTGTAAAACAAAATCAAGATGGGACTATAGATATAATAATAAAGAATGTAACGTTTTATGAAGAAAAGTAATTTTGATTTAAGTAATTTATATACTTATATAAATTAAATACAATAGTGTATATTTTCTATATATTGTAAATAAACGTAATGTAGTCTGTGTGAACTTTGATATAATTTATCATGTAAAAGTTTACACAGACTATTTATATTTGTAGACAAAACGATATTATTTGTTTTCTTCAATATATTTACATATATCACCAATACATTTAAAATTTTCAGCTTCCTCGTCTGGTATTTCTATTCCAAACTCGTCTTCAAGAGCCATTATAATTTCAACAGCATCTAATGAATCAGCTTCTAAGTCATCCATTAAAGATGCTTCCATAGTTATCTCATCTAAATTGTCTACCCCTAATTGTTCTGCTATTATTTCTTTTATTTTTTCAAACATTTTAAGCCTCCTAAAGCAGTTTTAATTAATTTTAATGTTAGTTTAATATAATATCAAGAATTTTTCAATATGGAATCTATAAAAAATAATAAAATTTTATAAAGGTAGTAATAAAGTCTTATTTGCTGAATAAACTTTATTGATAACAAATATAACTTAGGAGGAAATGCTATGAAATATGTAGGACTATTACTAACATCAGTAGGAATGTTTTTACTTATAGCAGTAAATTTTTATTATAATTCAATAACTTTAGATATGCAACGTATAGAGGACTACGTAATGGAGACTAATTTAATCCTTGAAGATGTAGCTGAAAAAGAGAGTTATGTATCTAATGAAAAAGAAGATTACATATCAAGATTAATGAATGTAAAGAAAGGAATAGAAAATTCAAAAACATCATTCTTGATAGAAAGATATAAAGCATACAAAATAAAATCAATTGAAAGTTTAATTTATACTATATCAGAAGAGAAAAAAGATTATCTAGATGAAGTTGATAGATACAATAAACTTGGAGAAAAAGAAATAAATAAACTAATAAATAAAAATTTTTTAGAAGTAACTTATCTGTCTATTACTACATATATTTAATTAAAGAGACAAAACTTAGTCTCTTAATGATTCAAGGAGGATTAGTTATGACAAAATTAGAAGACAATATGGAACGTTTCTTTGGAGGATGCGAAGGATTTTTTGGTAATAAAATGCTGATAATAATAGTTATAGTATTCTTATTATTATGTACAGATATTTTAGAAGACTTATTATGCGATGACAATATATGGATATGGGTTATATTAATAGTATTGTTATTATTTAACTTCGATGATGGTTGTTGTTGCTAAAAAATATTGATTATTAAATAGGCAAAGCCAGTAACTTATACAAGTTGTGGTTTTGCCTTTTTTAGTTTAGATTAAAAAATTAAAAAAATAATAAAAATACATTAGCAAAATGGAAACCAAATGCATAGTATATGTTAGGAGCGAAAAGCTCAATAAAATATCAACAGGAGGTAACGTGGAATGTTAGATAGATTCTTTGGAGAAGAAGGATGTTTTGGTGGAGGAGGATGGTGGATAATAGTACTATTCTTCCTATTCTTAGCTTTTGGAGATAGCTGGGCAGAATTTGACATAATGGCATGGATACCATTCCTAATAGTTTTATTAATACTTTGTTGCTGTGGTGGATGTTTAGAATAAGAGTGTAGTTATTAAAAAAAGGAGGGCTTTGTTATGTTAGATAGATTCTTTGGAGAAGAAGGATGTTTTGGTGGAGGAGGATGGTGGATAATAGTACTATTCTTCCTATTCTTAGCTTTTGAAGATTGTTGGAGAGATATTGATATAATGTCATGGATACCTTTCTTAATACTATTATTAATAACTTGTTCATGTGGTGGATTCTTTGATGGTGACGGAGGCTGCGGCTGCTAATACTGAAATCATTAAAATGGAAAAGGGGCTGTCGCACTAAAAAATAGTGCTACGCCCTTTTTTGTATAAAAAAAATAAATCCCAAGTTCAAAAGAGCCTGGGATTCTTGTATAATAATTGTATGCAAAAACAAAATACTATACAAATTGAT
>NZ_JAGWCV010000057.1:0-22759 GCF_020657735.1 Clostridioides sp. ZZV15-6383
GCATGGCTGGGTAGCTATGTACGGAATGGATAAGCGCTGAAAGCATCTAAGCGCGAAGCCAACTTCAAGATAAGATTTCCCACCGCAAGGGTAAGACCCCAGAAAGACTATCTGGTTGATAGGTCGAGAGTGTAAGTGCAGCAATGTATTTAGCTTATCGATACTAATAGGTCGAGGACTTGACCAATATTTATTTGATGTTCATTCATTAAGATATATGTGTAGTTTTTAGAGTGTTAACTCTAATAAATTAGTTTTATTAATTTATAATAAAATAAGTATGCTGGTGTGGCTCAACGGTAGAGCAGCTGACTTGTAATCAGCAGGTTGTAGGTTCGATTCCTATCACCAGCTCCAGTAAAGACTATGTTTTTTAGCATGGTCTTTTTTTATTGTTTAATGTGCTTATTATTTTATATTATATACTTTTAGCAGTACAATTTATAAGCTATAGGCATAAAAAATGACACAGTTTAAAGTTATTGTTTTAAACTGTGTCTGTAAGTCTTAAACTAATCTACCATGAATTACCATTCTTGCATCATCAAATTCATAAGTACATGTAGAAAGTGTAACTATTTTATCGCTACTATTTACCTTAATAGGTGATTTGTATAATGATTTAGAAGTAATATCATTTATATAATTTTGATAATCTAATTCATTATTAAAATTTGTTTTTAGATAATCGTAATCTGATTCTACAATATAAGCAGAAAAAACATCATATAAAAATTCTTTTCCATTCAACGTTATTTTTATTTGATTATTTTCTTTAAAGAAGTTATTATCTTTAAACTTATTTAGGTTATTGAACATAGTTTTATTTTTCATATTATGTCCATATATTATGACATTTTGGTCGTCAAGAGATTTGTTTCTATAATCCATAAACAATGTACCTGAAATAGAATCTTTTTTATAAAAATCTTTGTTAAGGTAGTAAGAGTTATCTTTAGATTGTACAACTGGATAGTTTATATTTGTATTCTCAACAGAAAGCCAAAATTTAAAATCACTGTTAATTTTTGATAAGTCCTCTTTTTTGTCTTCTTTTTCTTGAAGTTCTGAGGATGTTTTAGTGTCATGATTGTATTTGGTAAGTTTTGAGTATATATTAAATCCACTGTAAAGTATTACTAATATTAGTATAATGTTAATTATTGGTCTATATAATTTTTTCAATATTTCACCTCAATTTAAAAATAGTTTATATACCTATATTACACTATTTTTGAAGAAATTTAAATTTTTAGTGTAATATTATTTTGACATAGTGTAATATTACTTTGACATATTAAAGAATTTATGTTAACATAACTAAGTAAAATAAATATTAAGTAAGCCAGATAATCGCATGTAGTCTTACATGAGGAAAGTCGGAGCTCCATAGAGCAGGGTGCTAGGTAACGCCTAGTGGGAGCGATCCTAAGGATAGTGCAACAGAAATAAACCGCCACTTATGTGGTAAGGATGGAAAGGCGAGGTAAGAGCTCACCAGCAGCTAGGTGACTAGTTGGCTATGTAAACCCCACCTGGAGCAAGACCAAGATAGGAATGAAGAGTGCTGCTCGTACTCTCCGGTAGGTAGGTCGCTTGAGCTTATTGGTGACAATAGGCCTAGAAAGATGATTATCTAATACAGAACTCCGCTTATAGACTTGCTTAATTCTTTTGATAGTCAAAACATCAGTTTAAACTGATGTTTTTTTATTTGCAAATTTGTCTAATCTACTTTTAAAATTTTGAGGAATATTGTAATATAAGTTAGTACAGATATTAAAAATGGTATAATATAAGATAGATATAAAAAGAAAAAGTAAAATGATGTAAATAATATGATATGATATAAGATGTAGCAAATTTAGTAAATAATTATTTAAATATCATAATCAAATTAGCAATTTTGCACAATGTAAATATTACAATAAAATAATTGATTTAAGGAGTGAAGGTTTTGAGTGAAAATAATATAATAAGAAACACTGTTTTAAATGTCACAGCAAGTTTTTTAAAACAAGAGTCTAAAATAAATGAAAAATTAGATGCTGTTTTGGAAAAGAAATTTGAAAAAGTAGAATTTAATGAAGCAAAATATGCTGAGCTTTTAAAATTTAATATATTGTTTTATAAGACGTTAGCAAGAAATACAGAACCACTTATTGGCAAATGGATAGTAGATAAGTACATACCTGAAATAGATGAGTTAGAAAAGGATTTAGAATTAACTACAGCAAAATGTAGAAAGTATGTAAATAAGGCAATGAAAGAAGGATTAGACTCTCTAAAAGCCAATGATTTAAATAGTTTCTTAGCCTACGATAAAATGGAACTATCAGAGAGAAGAAGACGTTTAGAAAAGGATTATAAGGTTTTAAACCTATATAAAGACCTTCTTAACATATCACTTAGAAAAATAAGTTTAGAAAAGAAAGAATGTGGAAATTTATTTCTTAAAAATCAAGCAGATGCTAAAAGAGAATTAAAAAGAGAAATCATATTCTGTGTAAATAAAATATTAGCTAGTAACAAAGATGTAGTACCTAAGAGTGTGGAAGAAAATAATGAACAAGACAGAGTAGAAATAAAAGCAACAGAAATTGAAGATTTACAATTAGGTAAGGATAATTCAGAAAATGATGTGTTATTAAGTGAGGTTAAAAATTCAAAAGTAGAACAAGAATCAAAAACAAATGATATAGAATCAAAGTTTATGGATAAGTTAAATAGCTTAAATAATGAAATTATATCTCAAACAATACACAATGAATATAAAAAGTTGTGTGGATTAGAAGAACTTCATTCTGTTGAAGGATATGGTTTTGGTAAAGAGGTTATTAAGGATTTTGCTTGCGCAACAGTTGCATTAGAATTTTTAAAGAGAAGAAATAGAGACCTTATAGAAGGTGCAATGAGGCTAACTATAATTGGAGAATTTGGTGCTGAAAATTTTAAGGAATTTGTAGACTATGTAATTAAAAATAAAACAGAAATTAGCGAAGATACTTGGAATGAAGCACATAATCTAATAAAAGATAACCATAATGAGTTAGAAAATCATGAGATTGCATCAAAAAGAACTAGAAGAAACAAAGATATAGATATTGAAGAATATATTTATATGATAAAAAATGCAGATAAAGATATTTGTTTTAGAAGTAGTATTTCTATAGAAGATGATGTTGAAGAAGAGACTAACAAAGAAACTACTAGTCATAATGAAAATATAGGTGATGTTGTAGAAGATAAAGACAATACAGACAAAGAGTATAATATCAATAAAGAAGATATAATTGAATCAGAAAATAAAAAGAGTAAAAAGAAAGCTAAGTTATTTGGATTTATTAAAAAAGATAATTTAGAAGAAGAAATTGAACAAGAAGAAAATAATTTAAATAACATTTCTTCTGATGTAATTTTAGATAAAACTATTGAAAATAATCAAGAAGAATTAGAAGAAATAAAGCAAGAAGAAGTAAAAGAAGTAAATCAAAAGATAGAGGAAGAACGCAGTGTAAAAATAGAAAAAACAATAAATAACGATTTAGAAGAAAAATTAAAAAATGAAAAATCAGTAGTAATACCTATTAATAAGAAAGAAAAAGGTAATAAAAAATCTAAACATTCTTCTAAAGACAAGTCTAAAGAACGTAAGACAGAAATGAAAAATTATGTATTAGATAAAGATGATTATATAGATGATGATGAAGTTGTTTCTAAGAAGAGTAGATTGAAAGAAACTATTATAGCAGTAGTTATAGTAGCGATTGTTGGTGTGGGATACTTTATAACAGTAGGTAATAATAAGAAAAATGATAAAGATGTTGTTCCAAAAACATCAACTCAGCAACAAGCTAACAATAAACTAACTGAAGAAGAGAAAAAAGAAGCAGAAGAAAAGGCAAAAGCTGAAAAAGAGGCTCAAGAAAAAGAAAAAGCTGAAAAGAAGGCAAAGGAAATGGAAGCATATAAAGATGGTAAAGGTGTATATTATACTGTTTATGCAGGTTCACTTAAAGTTGAAAAAACAGCAAAAGAAACAGCAAAAGAATATGAGGCTAAAGGTATTTCTTCAACAATAATTCAAGAAAATGAGTACTATAAGATAAAGATAGGTGATTATTCTCAATATGAAGAAGCACAAGAAAAATGTAACGAGCTAGCTAAGAAATCTATTGATACATATATAGCAATGTATGATAAGTACTATGATTATAAATTAGAAGAATTGAAAGAATCATCTTCTTCGTTGAGTGCTGAAGAACTTAAACAAAAATATGAAGATTTAAGAAGTGAGTTAAAGAATAAATCTGGATATCGTGAATATGTTAGACATTTAGATAAACTTTATGAAGAAATAGTTGAAGGCGCTTAGGGTATTGTAAAAAATAAGGAGAAATTATGTCTCAGAATAAAGAGTATTGAAAGATATTATTTATTTTGAGGCATTTTGTTCACTTTTAGAAAATACTTATAATTCTGTTTAGGTGGTGAAGGTATGTTGAAATTAGGAGAAAAAATTATATATGAGCTTTCAGATGGATTTGAGCTTAGTGGTATCAGTAGATACTCAAAAGAATATAAAAAACTTCATATAACAAATTTAGGTAATATAATAATTAGCAAATCAGATGAAGTTAATAGTGATACAGGAATAAAATATATATATAGTTTTTCAGATAATAAAGAAAAGTTAGAAGCAGTTTTAGAAGGTTCTCAAATAATTATCTATGGAAATAACTTGCCTTTTTACATTAAAAGTGAAAATTCAAGTAAGAATGTCACAGCAAATTTAACCATGAAAATAACTTTGGATGAATATGATTTAATCTGCAAAAACCAAAGAGAATTTATATTTTGTATAAAAGATAATATGACTATATTAAGTTTAGATGACAATAAGTTTTATATGGGTGGAATCAATAAGGATAATGAGAAGTTCATATTTATCAGTGGGAAAAATAGATTTGAAATAAACTTTGATGATATAGAAAGATATATTTTAGAAGATAAAAGAGTCTCTTTAAAGGGATATTTTCATATGGAAAGAGAAGGGATTATAGTAAGGTCTGTGTCTATATTTAATAACAATATAGAGAATGTAGTTCCATCTGATTTAAATGAGAGGGTTAAAGATAATAAAAAAATAGGAAACCTTCCTAAAGATTGTGATATAGTGTTCTGTAAGATATCAGGAAATATAGATGGATTTGATTATAAAAATACAAACATGCTTTTAGTAAAATATCAAGACCAATTAATTTTTATAAATAAGAAATCTAAGAAGACTATTGTAAGGTCAGAAAAAGATAATTGTTCAAAGTTAAATTTGGGAGAAGATATTATATTATATGATAATAAAAATGTATTTAACCTACATATAAATGATAAAAATAGAGAAATTATGCAAATAGATGATTTGAAAGACATAGAAAATGAAATAGTAGGATATACATTAAAACATGCTCCATTTTTTATTCAAGAAGATTTCGATAGTCTGACTATTCTAAAGTCTTTTCAAAAAGAAATTATATCTATAAAAAATAGTGATGTAAAAGATATTGTAATTAATAAAGAACTTGAAAACGAAAATTCTAAATTTGTAGAAACAGAAATAAAATTTAATAATCAAAAAATAATTTTAAATCTAAGTAGAAATATGGTTCAAAAACTTATGCAAGATGTCTTTATATATGCAAAACAACCTCTACTTAAAGAGAATTCTATTGAAGTGATATATAAGAATTGGTCTAAAGCCATGAATGATATGATAATATTTAATTTCTTTGGAAATATTTATTATATGAAATCTGAATTTGATAAGGTTCTAGAAAAAGAACTAAATGATGAAATAAGAATTGAAGTTATAAATTCATTTTATAAGCAAGTACAAGAACAAAGAAATAATTTAGATTTATTATCAGCGTATATGCCAAGAATATTAGAAAATCAAGACATAGATTTGTTTGAAAAGTATAATGCTAAACTTGATGTACAAGTATTTAAGCAGATTAAAAATTTAATGTCTGATTTATCTTATAATATAAGTAGTTATTTAAATGAAGTTGAAAAAAGTCTAGATAATATCATATTTGTAATTTCAGGAGAAGATAAGAAGAAATACAATTATAGAATGTTAAAGGAAAGTGAAAGTGCAAGTCTTGATGTATTTTTAAAACAAGCTATATCGAGATTAAACCATTTAGTAGAAAATATGTATCCTTATTATGTGGATGAAACTAGTAGAGAAATGTTTAGGTTATTTGAGCTATTATGGAAAAACTATAAAAATATTGATGATGATAGTATAAAAGATATATTATTCGAAAGAATAACAAATACATATGTATTTAAACAATTGACATTAAATAATAGTACAAATGAAAGAAGAAAAGACATAATTGAAAAAATATATAATTCTGTTGATTATGGAACTAATAAACTAGATGAAAATATGTTTTTCACAGGAGGAATAAAGTATGTCAAGTAAATACAATATTTGGAACTTTAACTATGAGTTTTTAGGATTAAACTCAGGATATGAAAAAAACAATGAAGTTTACTATGAGATTGATTTAGATGAAATTTTAAATGAAAACTATATAGATGAAGATATAGATGGTGATTTAGATTCTGATGGAAATAGTATTTTAGGAGAATTAATATCAGAGATGGACATAGATGAAGATGTCAGTGTTGATATGACATATCAAGAATTAGAAGTTGATTTAGAAGATTTAGATTCTTATTTGGATGATGATATAGATAGTGATATAAAAGGCATCTTAGATGAAATTTAGTACCTATGTAAGCTTTAAATAAAATATAAACAATACAATATTAACTTATAAAACTAAAGGTAGATGAAATTTCGTCTACCTTAATATTGTCTTATGGTATTAAATATTGGGATAATATAGAGTTTGAAGAAAAAGTATAAATATGGTATATTAATTTGGTACAATAGAAAATTTACGAAGAAGGGTGAAAAAATGCAGATGACAGTTAAAAAAGCGATAATACCAGCAGCAGGGCTAGGAACTAGATTTTTACCAGCAACAAAATCACAGCCCAAAGAAATGCTTCCTATAGTAGATAAACCAACCTTACAGTATATAATAGAAGAAGCTATAGAATCGGGAATTGAAGAAATTCTTATAATAACAGGTAGAAATAAAAAATCTATAGAAGATCATTTTGATAAATCAGTTGAATTAGAGTTAGAATTAGAACAAAAAGGTAAGACAGAAATGTTAGAAATGGTAAGAGATATATCAAATATGGTAAATATTCATTATATAAGGCAAAAAGAGCCAAAAGGTCTTGGACATGCAATTTACTGTGCAAAAAGTTTTATAGGTGATGAACCCTTTGCTGTATTATTAGGTGATGATATAGTAGACTCAGATGTTCCATGCTTAAAACAATTAATAGATACTTATAATGAGTATAAAACAACTGTGTTAGGTGTTCAAAAGATAGCTAAAGAAGATACTAATAAATATGGTATATTGGATGTAAAACATATAGAAGATAGAGTATATAAAGTTAAAGATATGGTTGAAAAACCTGCAATTGAGGAAGCTCCATCAGATATAGCCATACTTGGAAGATATATAATAACTCCTGCAATATTTAACATATTAGAAAAACAAACACCTGGTAAAGGTGGAGAGATACAATTGACAGATGCACTGCAAACTCTTGGAAAACAAGAGGCTATTTATGCTTATAATTTTGAAGGTAGAAGATATGATGTGGGAGATAAGATTGGTTTTTTAGAGGCGACAATAGATTTTGCTTTAAAGAGAGAAAATTTAAAAGATGATTTAATGGATTATATGAGAAAAAAAATAAATGAAAAATAAATATTAGAAAAGAGGTAATTACAATGGCAGTTTTAGTAGCTGGAGGAGCAGGATATATAGGAAGCCATACAGCAATAGAACTTTTAGAATCGGGTTATGAAGTTGTTATAGTTGATAACCTAAGTAATAGCAATTCAATAGTGGTTGATAGAATTAAAGAATTATCTAAAAAACCAGTAAAATTTTATAATATTGATATTAGAAATAAAAATGAAATGCATATTGTATTTAAAGAAAATAATATTGAATCAATTATACATTTTGCAGCTTTAAAGGCGGTTGGCGAATCAGTAGAAAAACCAATTGAATATTATAGCAATAATCTAATAAGTACTTTAAATTTATTTGAATTAATGAGAGAATATGGTGTTAAAAAGTTTGTATTTAGTTCTTCAGCTACTGTATATGGAGACCCACATACTTGTCCTATATTAGAGGATTTTCCGCTTTCTGTAACTAATCCATATGGAAGAACTAAACTTATGATAGAGCAGATGTTAGTAGATATATCAAAAGCAGATGAGTCATTGGATATAGCTCTTTTAAGATACTTTAATCCAGTTGGTGCTCATAAAAGTGGTAAAATAGGTGAAGAGCCAAATGGAGTTCCAAGTAATTTAATGCCTTATATAACAAAAATAGCAGTAGGTAAATTAAAAGAATTAAGTGTGTACGGAAATGATTATCCAACACATGATGGAACTGGAGTTAGAGACTATATACATGTATTAGATTTAGCTGCTGGTCATGTAAAAGCATTACAAAAACTAGAAGAACATCCAGGTCTTGTTACTTATAATCTAGGAACTGGAAAGGGGTATAGTGTTCTTGATTTAGTTAAAGCATTTTCTAAAGCAAGTGGAAAAGAGATACCATATAAGATTGTTGGAAGAAGAGCTGGAGATGTAGCTATGTGTTATGCAGATTCGTCAAAAGCAGAAAAAGAACTTGGATGGAAAGCTAAGTATGAACTTGAAGAGATGTGCCAAGATTCTTGGAGATGGCAAAGTATGAATCCAAATGGATATGAGGAATAAGAATATATACTTATATGTATAAATGTAACAAATTTGTAAATACAAGGTATTGGTAGTTTTATGTTATAATTAGACACATGTAGTAATGTTTCTAAAAGAGGGGGAAGTTATAGTGGAAAAAAGTCTAAAAAAGTATTTAGTACTAGTATTGACTTTAGTTTTAGTATTTGCATGTGGCGTACCAGAATCAACTGCAGCTAGTAAGCATGTGATTATAGTAAACTCAAGAAAAAACACTCTAGGATACTTTGTAAATAGTAAGCTTGTAAGAGAATTTAAAGTTGCAACAGGGAAAAAAGGTTCAGAAACACCAACAGGAAAAACTAGAGTGGTTAACAAGATAAAAAATAGACCATATTACAAAGGAAATATACCTGGAGGAAGCCCAAGAAATCCATTAGGAGATAGATGGATGGGATTAGCATTAAAAGGAACTTATGGAGATACATATGGAATACATGGAAATAATAATGAAAGTTCTATAGGAAAGCATATTTCTGGTGGATGTATAAGAATGCATAATAAAGAAGTTAGATGGTTATTCGACCAAGTTCCTGTGGGTTCAGATGTAATTATAGATTATAGTAATGACAGTTATATAAAGATAGCAGCAAAATATAAGATAAATTTAAACCAAGCAGGTTGGAAGACTGAAAATGGTAAGAAGTATTATGTAAAATCTGATGGAACATACCAAAAGAATAGTTGGTTAAAAATAAATGGAAAAATGTATTATTTTAATGCTTCAGGAGTAATGCAAACAGGATGGCAAACAATTAATAACAAAAAATACTATTTAGGAACTGATGGAGCAAGGGTATCTGGATGGAAGGAAGTAGATGGAAAGACTTATTACTTTAATTCAGATGGAGTAATGCAAACAGGATGGCAAGAAAAAAATGGAAAGAAATGCTATCTAGGAGCTGATGGTTTATCAGTAATAGGATGGCAAGAAATAGATGGTAACAAGTATTACTTTGACAAAACAGGAGTAATGCAGACAGGATGGCAACAAATAGAAGGGAAATCTTACTATTTAGACAAAGAT
This sequence comes from Clostridioides sp. ZZV15-6383, assembly GCF_020657735.1. Taxonomy (NCBI): domain Bacteria; kingdom Bacillati; phylum Bacillota; class Clostridia; order Peptostreptococcales; family Peptostreptococcaceae; genus Clostridioides; species Clostridioides sp. ZZV15-6383. The sequence goes on from NZ_JAGWCV010000057.1 coordinate 9,954, forward strand.
GGCAAGATGTTAAATGGCACTCAAAAAATAGATGGAAAAGATTATACTTTCAATGAAGATGGAACTATAAATCCTACATGGGACACAATTATAGGAGCAAATAGATTTGATACAGCTAAGAAAGTAAGTTCAGTTGGAAACTGGAATGCAGATAGTTCAGATACTGTAATATTAGTAAATGGTAATGCAATAGCAGATGGTATAACAGCAACACCTTTAGCAAGTAGTTATAATTCAACAATACTACTTACTAATACAGATAAATTACCAACTGAGACTGTTGAAGAAATGAAGCTATTAGCACCTAAAACAGTAATCTTGATAGGTGGAGAAAATGCAATAAGTTCTAAATTAGAACAAGAAATAAAGACTAATTTCAACACAGAAACAAAGAGAATAGCGGGTCAAGATAGATATCAAACTGCTATAAGAATAGCTAAAGAACTTGGAAGTAGAGAAGAAATAAAAACAGCTTATATGGTTTCTGGAAATGGAGAAGCAGATGCTCTATCTATAGCTTCTAAAGCTGGAGAAGAAAAGCAACCTATAATATTAGTTAAAAAAGATGGAATTACAGAAGAGTCTTATGCATGGCTAATAGAAAGAAAATTAGAAAATGCATATTTTATAGGTGGTCCAAGTGCAATTAGTGATTCAGCAATAGTAAAAATGAATGAGATAACTACTGAAGATATTTCAGGAAATAGAATATATGGAGATAGTAGAGTCGATACTAATGCTAAAGTAATAGAAAAATTCTATGGAGATACTGATTTACAGGCTATATTAGTTAGTAAATCAGATGCTTTAGTAGATGCCTTATCAGCTGGACCATTAGCTGTAAAATTACATTCACCAATAATTTTAATGGATAATTCAGGATTATCATCAGAGCAACAAAGAGTATTTGCAAATAAAAAAGTTGAAACTCCTTATCAAATAGGAGGAGGAGTATCTTATGTAGTTATGGATAAATTAATAGATATTCTTGGAAAATAATAAAGCTATATATTGAAAAATAATTATAATTGAGATGTGAAATTCAATCGCTAAAAGCTTGATTGTTTTACATCTCAATTTTTTAGTGTAAAACTAAGTTTAAGTTATATAAAAATCTTGGAATGTTTTTAAAACTCATATAAAAAGAATAAAAGGAGCTGTCTCAAAATAGAGATTGTACTGCACCCCAATTGTTGAAATGATGAAAATATATTTGATTTCATACAAAAAAGAGTGCCTCATGAACTAAAAGATTCATTTTGATACACCTTTTTTATTAATAAATTATAGTTGTGCGTTTTTAATGACGAAGTTTTTAAAGTTTTTAATTGCAGGAGGCAAATATCTATCTTTCATAAATGCCAAGTAAAAATTTCTTTCCCAACTTGGGTAAACAATTTGAATTACTTTCACTTTTGTAAAGTTGAGCATATGCATATTTGGCACTATAGCAATTCCGAAATTTTTTGCAACCAATCCAGCAATTACTTGGTCTTCTTCCACTTCATAAACCATGTTAGGTTGTTGATTTATTTTTTTAAACATATCATCAATTATATATCTAAGCTCACTTCTTTGATTAAATACTATTTGAGGATAGAGTATTGTCTCTTTTAAATCTATAGTATCTTTTGCAGCTAATGGGTGACTGTATGGTACAATTAATACTAAATCCTGTTTAGAAACAGGTATAAATTCAATTCCTTTTTCTTTTTCAAGTTTTGAGCAAAATACAATATCGTACTTTCTTTCCTTAAGACCTTGAATAATGTCGGTAGTTATACCTGTATGAAATTTAAATATTAGATACTTGGCACTGGGCTAGAGCAAAACAGACAGCAGAAGACCTTGCACCTGTTCCAGCAGATAAGATAGTATCAATTCAAGTGTGTGATGTTTTAGAAACTCCTTATGAAAAACTTAGAGATGAATCACTGCATGACCGCTTGGCTCCAGGTGAAGGGTATGGAAACACAGAGGAATTTGTGAAAATAATAAAAGAACACAATATATCACCAATAGTTATAGGAGCAGAAGTAATATCTGATTCTCTGATAGCTAAAGGGTTATCTACTGTTGCTGAAATTGTATTTAATGCAACTAAAAAAGTTTTGGATAAAGTATGGCCTGAAGTATCTCCAAAATAAACTTATACAATATAAAAATATACAGAGTATTATAATATAAAAATTTTAAATATAAAACTTGAAAGGAAGGAAAACCTTATGAAGATTAGTTCTATGTTTACACCTATAAAAGTTGGTTAAATGACAGTTCCAAATCGTTTTGTAGTTCCTCATATGGGAAATAATTTTGCAAACACAGATGGTACTTTAAGTGAAACTTCTAAGGCTTATTATCTTGAACGTGCTTTAGGTGGCTTTGGATTGATAACTATAGAATCTAGTGTTGTAGACAAAAAAGCAAAAGGAGAACCTCGTAAGCCTTGTTTATATGATGATAGCACGATAGATAGTTTTAAAAATGTAATAGATGCTTGTCATGATATAGGTTAGAAGGTATCTATACAATTGCAACATGCTGGTTCTGAAGGAAATGAAAAAATAGCAGGTCATCCATTGAAAGCGGCTTCTGCAATACCCGCATCAAATGGTCGTAATACACCATTAGAAATAACAAATGAAGAAATATATGAACTTATAGAATCTTATGGTGATGCTGCATTATGTGCACAAAAAGCTGGTGCAGATGCCGTTGAAGTTCATTGTGCTCATGGATATCTGGTTAGTAGTTTTATATCACAAAGAACAAATAAGCGTATAGATGAGTTTGGTGGATGCTTTGAAAATAGAATGAGATTACCTCGTCTTATTATTGAAAATATACGTAAAAAAGTAGGAAATTCTCTAGCGATATTATGTCGTATAAATAGCACAGATGATGTCCTAGGAGGAATTGATGTACATGATAGTTCAGTAATAGCAGTATATCTAGAAGAGTGTGGAGTAGATGGACTTCATGTTTCACGTAGTATACATATACATGATGAATTAAATGATAATAAATTTGAAAATGAAATTATAGACATTTTTAGATATGTAGTTAAAACTAGTAAGAAAATACAGGCTAAAAGTTTATTCTCCTATAATATAATGCTTGTTGGATTTATGGGTGTTGGTAAAAGTACTATATCGTCATACTTAAACCATTTATTGGAAATGGAACGAGTAGAAACAGATTCATATATAGTAAAACAATGAGTATCTCTGATATATTTGAAAAACTAGGAGAAGAGTATTTTAGAAATCTTGAAAGTCAAGTAATAATAGACCTACAACAAAAGACAGGTCTTGTTGTTTCCTGTGGGGGAGGAATTGTACTTCGAGATAAAAATGTAGAGTATATGAAAAAGAGTGGAAGGATTGTTTTGTTGACAGCAAGTCCAGAAACTATTCTTCAGCGTGTTAAACATAGTGATGAAAGACCAATACTTAACAATAATATGAATGTAGAATTTATAGCTGACCTAATGAAAAAACGAGAAGTAAAATATATGGCATCTTCGGATATTATTATCAATACAGATAATAAGACAATAAAAGAAATTTGTGAAGAAATGATTGTGAAATTAACTGAATTTGATAGAGAAGTTCAAATTTAGGATAGGTTTCTATTAAAAATAATTAAAATTTAAAACTAATAAAGGTATTATTTATTGTTAGAAGATAGGGTATTTACATAATTAATATTACTAATATTACTAGAATTTTAAATTCTAGTAATATTTTTTTGTGTAAAAATGTAAACTTAACGAAATAAGTAGTATAATCAATATAAATTACATCATGTAAAGGAGGATAATTTAGTGGATAATGTCTTTAATCAATTACAGGAAATTAAGGGTTATGATGGATACAAAGAATCATTTGAAATGAATTACCTATGTATATATGAAAATATACCTTTAAGAGAACAAGTAGAGCTTGCAAATAATCTAGTAGATAGAATTTTAAATATGTATAAAAATGAATCTAATGAAATTTATTTGTTTGAGAATAATAATTCTAAATCTCTAATTTGCTATTTTGAAATTTTTATGAAAAAGATAAATACTTTAGTGAAAGAAATGATAATTGATGAGAAATGGTTATATAAATTAACTAAAGAATTAATATATAAAAGTAAAAAAGTTGAGTATGTAAAACTTGGGCTAGTCTTAAGTGAGAAATATCTAGATGTAGAAAATTTAAGAGAAGTTGTGGGTACATTTTCTAAATCTGGAGAATACATATTTTATTTGAGCAATACTATTAAAAGGCTTGAACTTTACAATACATATTTATTTAATTTATCTAAGAAGGCTACAGGTTCAATAAAAGTATTTGCTATTGTTAATATGGAAAATTTAGATTCTAAAATAAATTCTTATTTAATTGAAAATGGCTATAAAGATAGGAAATATGAACGATTATTGATGAATTACATTATTTCTATTATAGATTTGCATAAATATCTTGAAAGAAGAGATTTAGATAAAGAAAAGATAAATAACTTAGCACATCTTATATGTAACTACTTATTAAGTGTGGAATTTAGATACATAGGAAATAAAGTAGAATTAGTAAACCTATTTTTACCAATTGTAGTGAATTATGGGACTAACTTTGAAAGTTTATATTCGATTTTCTTAATAGCTATAAACGTCTTGAAAGATGAAAATATAGAGTGCAATAAAGTTGAGTTTGAAAAAGAAATAAATGATATATTACTTAGTGAAAAATGGAAAAGTATATATTTTAAAGCATTAAAAGAGGCTAGAGGAAAAACAGAAGATATGATACGGATGTCAGAAATTTATGATGTGAACTTATCTTTCGATGATTTGTTGCCGTATTTGAATAGAGATATTAGAGATTTTGAGGTATATTGGCATATATCCAAAAAGGGAGTGACAAGTTCTAGGTTAAAATTATTAAATTTTTTTGAAAAGACATTTAAAATAGATGATTTAACTGGAAAAATGGAAGATATAGAAAAAGATAAATTAACCCAAGAATATTATGATGATATGTTATTTTTTATTGTGCTTAAAGGAAGTAAATCACTATATCCTGAAGGAAAGAATATATCTTTAAAAGGAATCTTTGGAAATATAAATGAAGTAAGAAAAGAATCCATAAATATTTTAAAAAGATATAGAGAGAAATTATCTCTCGAAGAATTAAAAGTAGTTAAAGAAGCCTATGAAAAAGAAAAAAATATCCTATTGAAAGATGAATTGAGAAGAGTATTATATGAAAGTAATAATTTAAAGAAAGAATTTGTAAATATTGAAAAAATAAAAGTAGATGAACATGGTAAAGATATCTATTTGACTTCAATAGCTGTTGCTGGTTCAAGGTTCAGAAATAGAGAATGTCTTGAAAAAGAATTAGAGAAGAGTAAGATATACTATCTAACTAGAGAGAAAGATAATTTATACGATGAAAATGCTATTAAAATAGTTGGAGAAACTGGATATGTAATAGGTTATGTTCCAAGAAAAGATAATTATATTTTGAGCAATTTATTAGATGGAGGAAAACTATTATATTGTAGAGTAACTGAATATAATTTATATGAAGACTGTATCTATGCAAATGTGTATTTGAGTTATAAAGATGTAATTGAAACGGTTGAAAACTCTCTAAAGATGGTTTTAGATAAAAGTAAAATAAAACTTATAAACTAGGAATTTTATAAATTGCTTGTAGACTAGACTATGAACAATGCTAATGGATAGAAGATAAAAAAACAATTGTTTTGTATATATGATGCATAAATATACTTATATATTCATATTTACAAAACAATTGAAATCTATATTATTTTATGATTTTAAATTTAGAGGGAATTTTAACTTCTGACTTATCTTTTATTTTAGAAGCTTGTTCCTTAACTTTATTTAATAATTCAGATTCATCTACAACTAATACTTTTCTTTCCTTCATCAACCACTTACCATCACAAATAGTAGAGTCTACGTTTTCACTAGTCATAGAATAAACTATGTTTCCAATTGGATTATGCATTGGTAAACAATGAATTGTATCTGGATTTAGAATAATCATATCAGCTTTTTTTCCTACTTCAAGACTACCAATTTCTTTTTCTAATAAAGCACATTTTGCTCCATTTATAGTAGCCATTTCTAATACTTCTTCTGCTGGAACAACTGTTGGATTTAAAGTTCTACCTTTATGTATTAATGAAGTCAAATACATATCCCTCATAAGGTCCATTCTATTATTTGAAGGTGCTCCATCAGTACCAATTGAAACAGGTATTCCTTTTTCTAACATTTCAGGAATTGAGGCAAATCCTAGGACCACTTTCATGGCTGCACCTGGATTATGAGAAACTTTAACATCGTGTAATCTAAATAAATCAATTTCTTTATGAGTAAGCCAAACTGTGTGAGCAGCTAAAAGATTTGGTCCTAATACACCTAGTTTATCAAGATATTCAACTGTTCCAACTCCATTGTTTTGTTTTACAAATGAAATTTCATCAGCTATTTCAGCAATATGCATATGTATACCTGTATTGTATTTATCAGCTAACTGTTTAGTCCTAACAAGTAATTCTTCAGTTGTATTAAAAATAGTTCTTAATGCAAACCATATTTTAATTCTTTCATTAGATGTATTATTAAACTTATGGAATAAGTCTAGTTGAGCATTGATTTCCTCATCAGTAGTTTTTTGCCATGCTTCAGGAAGACCATCTCCTGTATCCATAACTGATTTAGCTAAACATGCTCTAAGTCCAGTTTTGTCAACAGCTTCAACCATGGCATCTACATATTGACCACCAGATTCTAAAAATGTAGTGACACCAGATTTTATTAATTCAATACAGCATGCAGTAGATGAAATCAATGAATCTTCATAGTTGAAGCTACTTTCATATGGCCAGATTCTTTCTCTAAGCCAAGTTAAAAGTACAACATCATCTGCAAGACCACGTCCTAACTGTTGAGATAAGTGAACGTGTGTATTGACTAAGCCTGGCATTAGTATTTTTCCTTTAGCATCGTATATTTCAGTATCTTTATCTGCAATATTAATATCAAACTTACCAACTTTTTTTATAATATTATTTTCAATAAGTATACTTCCAGTTTCATACACTTCTCTATCTGCATTCATAGTAATTAGATATGCATTTTTTATAAGTAATTGTGACATAAATACAACCTCTTTTCTATATATTTTTATATCTATGTATTATGATAATAAATTTTCTATACAAAGTTAATAGCAAAATCAATTTATACATAAATTGATTTTGCTATTTATAAATTTAAACTAAATAAGATTTTATTCTATATAATTTAAAATATTAACTTAGAACTAAGTTTACAACTGCAAGTAAGCCTATAATCCAAAGTGTAATACTGATTTTATCAGTTTCTTTAGCTACAACATGCATTATTATATATGAAATAAATCCAAAGCATAAACCAATACTTATACTATAAGTTAAAGGCATCAACAAAACTGTAACAAAAGCAGGTACTGCTATTTTGCTATCAGCAAAATCAATCTGTTTTATACTTTCAAACATAAATACACCAACCATTACAAGTGCAGGTGCTGCAGCGTAAGTAGGAACTATACCAAGTAATGGTGTAAATATAAGTGTAGTTAAGAATAATGCTGCTGTTACTATTGAAGCAAGTCCAGTTCTTGCACCTGCTGCGATACCAGAAGCAGATTCTCCAAATGTTGTAACAGTACTAGTTCCTAAGAATGAACCTATTAAAGTAGAAGAAACATCTGCATACAACATTTTTCCTAAATCTTTTATTTCACCATTCTCATCTTCAAGACCCATTTGTTTACAACAAGTAATAAGAAATGCTAATGAATCAAACATGTCTATAAACATGAAAGAGAATATAGGTCCAATTAATGAGAATTTCAATGCACCTACAATATCTAATTTAAAAGCAACTGGTGCTATACTAGGTGGTGTTGAGATTATCGCTGTTGGTAACTCTACAAATCCAAATATAATAGATATTATTGTTGCAACTACTATGCTTATTAATATTCCACCTTTAACTTTTTTATATTCTAGTATTGCCATTAAGATAAGAGCAAAAAGAGCTATTAAAACTGTTGGTGTAAAATCTGCAAGTGAAACTATAGTATCTGGATTTGCTATTATAACACCCATATTCTTTAAACCAACAAAAGCAAGGAAAAGTCCTATACCTGCTGAAGATGCTACTGCCAACTCTCTAGGAATTGCATCTGCAATTGTCTTTCGAAGACCTGTTACTGCGAGTGTGAAGAATACACATCCAGATAAAAAGACTACTCCAAGACCTGTTTGCCATGGAATTCCTGCTCCTATAACCAAAGAGTATGTGAAAAATGCATTTAATCCCATACCAGGAGCTAGAGCAAATGGTGCATTTCCTAAAAGCGCAAATATAAGTGTACCAATGGCTGTAGCTAGTATAGTAACTGTTATAAGTGCCGCTTTATCCATTCCAGCTTCAGATAATATTGCTGGATTTACAAAAACTATGTATGCCATTGTTAGGAATGTAGTAACTCCACCTATAACTTCTGTTTTAAGGTTAGAGCCACGTTCGCTAAATTTAAACATTTTGTCTAAAAAGCTTATTGATGAATTATTTCCATCTGGTTGTACATTATTAGTGTTTGGTACCATTTTTACCTCCAAAAAACTTTAAGATATAAACAAAAAAATATATATTCATATAGATAGAATAGAATATATATTCAAAGTTGACATTCTATTCATAGAAAACCCATTTACGGTGGATTTGTAGAAACTACTAGACCATATTACTAATATTATATGAACATTTTCTATTTGTTTTTCTGTTGTATTATATCGCAATATTGTATTATTTACAATAAATTTAATAAAATTATTCGTTTTTTTGTCGATTTTATAAAAATTTAAGGTTATTTATTATCAAAAATTATTATTTTCAATAATAAAATACCTATAGGTATGATGTTTATTATATTCATATGTTTTATAATATTAATGGAAGTTTATTATAAATAAGTTTGTGATATAATTATAAAAGTACTGAATACAAGAATGTTTCGTAAAAACTTTTTAATATATCAAATATATATATTAAGTTAATATATTAAAAAAAATAATGTTAAAAAGAATATAATTTATAGTGGAGGGGAAAATGACTAAGATTATTAAAGTACAAAAACCTAAATTTACAGGAGAGTTAGAAACTATTGAAAATCTTGAAGACATGCTTGAAGATATATTTAATGATGAAAAAATATTTAATAAAATTATAGAAAATGAAGTTATAAGTGATTTAGATTCTGTAAGAGTTAGTTTTGATTCTTGTATATTTAGGAATGTATCCTTTGAGAATTGCAATTTAAAAAAAATTGATTTACTGGATGTGGTATTTGAAAACTGTAATTTATCAAATACATTTTTTGATGGAGGAAGTGCATATAGAGTTGAATTTAAAAACAGTAAATTGATAGGAGCTAGATTTGATGATTGTATACTTAAAAACGTTTTGTTCAAGGATGTTTTAGGTAAGTATTCTAACTTTTCGTTCTCTAAATTTAAGGTAGTCTCTATTTTGGATTCGAATTTTGAAAATTCTATATTTCAAGAAGTAAAGAGTGAAAATTTGGTATTTGAGTATACAAACTTAAAGAAAGCAAACTTTAATGGAACTAAACTTTCTGGAGTAGATTTTACTACTAATAATATTGAGGGAATTGAAGTTGGGATAAATGATGTTAGAGGAGCAATTTTTGATGTGTCACAAGCAATTGATTTAACGAAATTGATGGGAATTATCATAAAATGAAAAAAATATTCACGAAATGAATTGGGAAAACGTTAACAATGTGTGAAATTTTACCAGATTGACATTTTTATGAAAATAAAGTAAGATTATCTTAATATTCAAAATATTTTCAAAGGGGGTAATTTAGTGTGAGTAAGCAGATGAGAGATATTTTTATAGTTGGTTTTGCTTTATTTTCTATGTTCTTTGGCGCAGGAAATCTTATGTTCCCTCCATTTTTAGGAATGGAATCCGGTAAAGACTGGTTAATTCCTCTTATTGGATTTGTTGTTGCAGATGCAGGTATAGCAATGCTTGTTATTATAGCAACTGCAAGATGTAAGGGAAGCATGGATGATGTACTTAGGAGAGCTGGTAAAGGGTTAGCAAGAGTAATGAGTGTAGCTGCTCTAGCATGTTTAGCACTTCTTGTTATACCAAGAACTTGTGCAACAACATATGAAGTGGGTATTATACCTATATTTGGAGACCGTGGATCAGTAGCTAAAGCTATATTTTCAGTAATCTTCTTTGGGCTAACTTTAGCATTTACTATTAGGTCTTCTAAGGTTATAGACATAATAGGTAAGTATTTAACTCCAGCGTTATTATTAGTATTATTTGTTTTAATAGTAAAAGGTATAATTTCTCCAGTAGGACCTATGAGTCCTGAGCATATGATAGATAGAAATCTATTTGGTGAAGGTATATCACAAGGTTATCAGACGATGGATGCTCTGGGTGCAGCATCTATGGCTACTATAATGTTGATGTCTATAGTGAGTAAAGGATATACATCAGATAAAGACCAAATAGGAATGACTATTAAAGCAGGTTTTGTAGCTTGTGTATTTCTAGCATTAGTATATGGTGGTCTTACTTACTTAGGTGCAACAGTTTCAACAGTATATGATACTAGCATGCCTCAAGCCTCTTTGTTGGTTGAAATAACTAGTATATTGTTATATGGTCAAGTAGGAAAGATAATTTTAGGTGTAATTGTAGCACTTGCTTGTCTGACTACTTCTACAGGTTTAACAGCATCAATATCAACTTATTTTGAAGGAATAAGTAAGGTAACTTACAAACAACTGGTTATAGGTATATGTGTAGCTAGTATGCTTATATCAAACTTGGGTGTTGATTCCATAATAGCTATATCAGTTCCAATCTTACAAACTATATATCCTGTTTTATTAGCAATAGTTATTATGGAATTGGCTAGTAAAAATATAAAGAATGATAACGCATTTAAAGGTGCAGCATATGTTACATTAGTGGTTAGTCTATTATCAGCTGTAAACGGGATGACAGGAGCTGTTCCATTTATACAAAGCTTACCACTTGCAGGTTTGGGTTTTAACTGGATAATACCAGCTATATTGGGTGGAATAGTTGGTAACTTTATAAAAAGCAACAAACAAGTAGCATAATAATTTGTAATTAATTTAATTTTATAATATATAATTTTTTAGTACTATGGGTAGGTTTAATCAAAACCTAATCTACCCATAGTACTTTTTAGATTGGATTAGAATAGTATGTATATAATTTTTTATAATATAATTTTTCTTTGAAGTATGATAAAATTAGTAATAGTGATAAGAAAGTATAAATTTAGGAGGTTTTAATTAATGCTTAGAAAAATAACAGCATTTATGCTATCCATATGTTTAATTATTGGACTTACAGGTTGTAGCTTACTTGTAGGTAAGAAAGATAAAGAGAAAATTATAGATGATTTTAAAGTTGCAGTGGTAACTCAACCATTATCTGAAAATAAAGTACAATACAATATGGTAGAAGGTATGGCAAAAGAATATGAGGAAGAGAATAAAATTGATAAAGACAAAGATGGCCAAACTAAAGTTAAACAAACTATAAAGCATGTTGTACTGCCAGAAAATTTTACTTCTAATATAGATAGCGCTATTAATAAAATAGTAAAGTTGGCTGATGATGAAGAAGTTCAGGCTATTGTAGTTTCAACTGACCAGGCAGGGCTTTTACCTGCTTTACAAAAGGTAAAGGAAAAGCGTCCAGAAATAATAACTATTTCTGCCACTATGGGAGATGATAAAAACCAATTAAGCCAATTTGTTGATGTAAATCTAGGGGTTAATACAGAGGAAAGAGGAAAGGTATTAGCTGAACATTCAAAAGAAATGGGAGCAAAAGCTTTTATTCATTATGCTTCTACGGATGATTTGAGAGATGTTAATATATCCAAAAGATTAGAAATGATTAAAGAGACTTGCAAAAATATAGGATTGCAATTTGTACAAGTTAATACTCCAAATATAAATACTGAAGAAGACAAAAACAAAGTTAAGCAGTTTTTAAATGAAGATATTGAAAAACAAGTTAAAAAATTTGGAAAAGATATAAATATATTTGGTGTAAATGAGTATATGGATGAAGTTATATTGACTAAAGCTTTAGAATTAAAGTACATAGTTGTAGAGCAAAGTAATCCATCACCAATACAAACGTATCCTAGTGTTATGGGTCTAAAAATATCTGAAAAAGATGCTCAAAATTATGATAAAATAAACGATATGATAAGTGAAAAGGCTAAGGCTTTTGGTATGTCAAATAGACTTGGCGGATATCCTATGCCAATGGATGCTTTTATGCCATCATTAGCAATTTATCTTGCGTCTGAAATGGTAAAACAAGATTTAACACAAGAAGATGTGTGTGACCCAGACTATTTAGAGGCATTTACAGAATTAAAGTTTGGAATCGGTTCAGAATTTACACCTTTAACAGAGGTACTTTATAATTATCAATCAGTAATTTTAAGCCAATTAATTTATTAATATTAAAGAGGTGTCTCAAAAGGCTATCTTTACGCGGAATGAGTTCGATATTCAATCGGACTCATTCCGTTTTTTAATTGTATTCTTTCATTATTATAAAAATAAATATAATCATTTATTAGACTAATCATTTCCTTTGGATCTGTAGTATCAATTAAATA
>NZ_JAGWCV010000058.1:0-22633 GCF_020657735.1 Clostridioides sp. ZZV15-6383
TTATAATAATAAAAGAAAACAATGGGGATTAAAAAAGATGACTCCTGTACATTACAAGAATCATCTTATGGTTTCATAATCACTCCGTGGTTTTTTAACTGTCCGATATAAAGGTCTCAGTTCACAACTAAGAGTGGTTGGGAACTTGATTTTAAAATAAAGTTCCATAAGTTCAAATAAGTATTAAATTACGAACTCCACTCTAGTTTCAAATAGATTGTAGTTCTTCTTGCTTTTATTATACCACAAATTAGAAAAAATATTGTTTATAGTCAATAAAAAAGTGAAAATTTTTATAAAAAAATAATAAAAACTTGATTATGAAACTATTAATTTATAAAATATTTATAAATGAGTAGATATTTTTTACTCAAATTTCATTGTTTAAATAAAATAGAGGAAAGCACTTACGAATGAGTAGGTGTTTTTTTATACAAAAAATCAAAGGAAGTAAATTTATGGTAAGAAAACTGCGGTGTAATGTTAAAAAATACTTTAGAAAGGAAGTGATAACTTGGTAATATACATTTATTTAAAAAATGAAAAAGAAAAAAGGTTTGAAACTGTAGATATAGTAAATTTAGGTGAATTTGACCTTAAAAAAGAAGGAGAGAAGATAAGAGAAATATCATTTAAAACATTTCTGCCTTTTCAGTATGACGCTTCTTATTGCAGATACAGCGAGTTAAAAAATCCAATCGAAGTAGTGGCAATGCTTGAAAAATGGGTAGACCAAGCTGAGCCTTTAAGACTTATTATAACTGGTTTTGGTTACAATGGATTAGTTACAATATCTAGTTTTAGCAATACTCAAACAGCAGGAAGAGAAGAAGATAGAGACATTGATATAACATTTAGAACTTACAGAGAACTAAAGATAGAGACATTAAAAAAAGAAACTAAAAGTAATACTAAAACAGATTTAAAAGATAATAGACCTAACAATAAAACCACTACTAAAATATATACTGTTAAAGCAAGTGATACATTATATAAGATAGCTAAAAATCTTTTAGGTAAGGGTTCAAGGTGGCCAGAGATTTACAATATACCCGAAAATAAAAAAGTCATTGGTAAAAATCCTAATGTGATTAAAAAAGGACAAAAGTTGGTGATACCTAGCAAATGAAAATAGTACTAAGATGAAGGAAAAGAAAACAGAATTTTAACTGATTTAATTGTTAAATGGTTGAAACAAGGTGGAGCTACTGTATATGCTGGAAAAATAGATAAGTCTAATAACTACTTAGCAGAGCAATGTCAAATAGCAAATAAACAAGATGTAGACCTAGCAGTACAAATCCATTTCAACGCAAATAAAACAACTCTAAATCCTATGGGTACAGAGACAATTTATAAAACTAACAATGGTAAGGTATATGCTGAAAGAGTAAATACTAAATTAGCAACAATATTTAAAAATAGAGGTGAAAAATCGGACGTAAGAGGGCTTTACTGGCTTAGTCATACAAAAGCACCAGCAATATTAATAGAAGTGTGCTTTGTGGATAGTAAAGCAGATACAGATTATTACATTAAAAATAAAAATACAGTTGCAAAGTTGATTGCTGAGGGTATATTAAATAAAAAAATAGATAACGAAGGAGTTAAACAGATGTACAAACATGCAATCGTTTATGATGGAGAAGTTGATAAAATCCCTGCAACTATTGTTGGTTGGGGTTATAATGATGGAAAAATACTGATATGTGATATAAAAGACTATGTACCAGGTCAGACGCAAAATCTTTATGTCGTAGGTGGTGGAGCATGTAATAAGATAAGTTCTATAACAAAAGAACATTATACAATGATAAAGGGTAATGATAGATTTGATACACTATACAAAGCGTTAGATTTTATTAATAGGTAGATAAAAGAATTGTTTATTTAAATAATTATTCAACAGAATAATAAAAGTTGCCAAACAAAACTATTATAATTATGTGTATTTATATTTTTGTTTGGCTAAGAAGATTATTTTTTCTTGTTGTTTTCAGTTATTTTTTTATGATACTTTGTTTTGATGCTTCATCAAGATTTGCGCGAATATTTCTTAAAATATGAATTACTAAATCAGAGTAAGTAATAGTTTCTTCATCTAAGATGGTCATGCCCTTCTATTTTTTTTTGAGTATGCTAAAAACAAAGCATCTATACCTCTAAAATTATGGAATTGTCATCTGGAATTTTATGTAAGTCTACCATCTTATTAGTGGTAGGAATTATATGGAAGTTATATGAGTCTAATAGGGACAAATCATTTATCATGAAATATTTCTGACAGTCATTTAAAAAAGTATTCATCTTTTCTATTTCATAGGGATGTAATTCATCTAGTTTATAATTAGATACAATTCGGTCTTTCAAAGTTCTCCAAATTACTGAAACGGAAAAATTGAAAATTTTTTCATTTAATTCAATTGGATTAAGTTTATTTTTAGTAGCTTTTTGAAATACTTCTCTTTTAAAGTAATCTTCAAATTTACTAAACATATCCTCGCAATCACAACATGGAAATGGCTTATGTTCTCCATCCTGCATTGGTTTATTTACATCCATATTACTTCTAACTCTTTTTGTTGGGGGATTCTTTTTTATATATCTGTAAATGAACTTTGGTATTATATAACTATCTTTTAATGGTTTTTCTTGACTACATAATTTACATGTTATAATATTTTATCCTTCATATTTTAATATATTTAAACTATGTCAATAAATATATTAATACAATTAAAGAAAGAATTAAATACTTATGATATAATAAAAAAATAGAAGTGTACCACTAATACACTTCTATAGCTACAACTAAGCATTCTCATGAGTGGAATTGCTTTTTTCATTATTATCTGATTCGTCGATAATTATCTTTATATATACTAACAATAAAAAAAGACCCTCAAAAGAGTCTTTCCCGAAAAATCTATATATTATAATATAGTTATATTTTCTGCTTGAGGACCTCTAGCACCTTTAACTATATCAAAGCTTACTTGTTGACCTTCTTCTAATGATTTAAATCCTGAAGTTTGTATAGCTGAGAAATGAGCAAATACATCATCTCCACCTTCTATTGATATAAAACCAAATCCTTTTTCATTATTAAACCATTTCACTATTCCATTATTCATTAAAAATACTCCTATTAACCTGTATCAAGATATACTTGATTTACTTGTGTATCACCACAAATACTATTGTATCATAGATTAATAGAAATGTCTACTTAATTATATTTTTTAGTTAATATTTTTGGTTATTTTTAATGTTAAAAATATATTTAAGAGTTTTGTATTACTATATATTAATATAAATGTAGATAAAACTAAAAAGGATTCTCTAGAAATCAATGTCTATCTAATTATACTTACTTACCAATATCATCACTTGGTGTAAACAAGACTCTACTACATTTTCTCCGTACTCTAATATAAAATCATCTAACTGTGTATCTAAAAAATTACAATAATCATACGAACTGCTAATATAAGCAGTCAATACATGTGTACATCTATCCATTTTATTTCCAAACATATATATTATTATCCCCCTAAAAAACTTTCATAAAAACAAAAAGAACAATATCTTTTTGGCAACTGGCTGACATAATTTATAAGAATTTTATAAATCTTAGTCCCTATAGCTTTGCGTCACTAAATTTCTCTAGTTTTGCCGATTTAGTTTTATTCTACAACTACAATAATACAATGGAATTAGTTATTATTCAACAAGATTGTTTGAAAATTGAAAAATTTAACAATATCTTAACAATATGAAATTTATTTTACATCTAAAAAAATAGACTAAATATGTAGAACATATGGTAAAAATTACCTGTATCATTTGAAATTAGGAGGTTCTATTATTAACTTAAATTAAACTTAATTTAGGGAAGTGACATAAAATGGAACAGAGAGATGTAATAGACAAACTACGTAGGGGCGAATTAATGCTAATGGAGTATTTGTGGAATAAAAAGTCTATTTTATCTAAAAAAGAAATAATAGAAGCAATGAAAAAGAGATATAAGTGGAGGAAAAGTACTACAGAAATTCTTTTAAAAAGATTGGTAAAGATGAAAACATTAAAAAAGAAGAAGATAGGTTTTCAGTTTAGCTATGAAGTATTAGTAACTAAAAAAGAATATTTAAATGCTAGAAAAGAAGAAAGAGATATAAGTAAATTTTATAATTTTTTTACACGAGTGTTTACAACTATACATAGAAAAGAAGAAATGACAGAAGAACAAATAAAAGTATTTATAGAAAGCATGCAGAAAATAGGGAACAAATAATTTTGTATAATAGAAAGAAAGGTGAATATTATGCTAAATAAAAAATTACCAGATTCAGAATTCAAGATTATACAATATATGTGGAATTCTGGTTATAAAACTGTAATATCTAAAGATGTTGCAGAAGAAATGGAAAAAGAATATAAGTGGAAACAAACTACAACACTAACACTTTTATTAAGGTTGACTAAAAGAGGTTTTTTAGCTTCTCAAAAAATAGGTAAACACACACACACATTATACAATATTAATAAAAGAAAAAGAATACTTAAAATCAGAAACTAAAAAACTCTTTGGAGGTTTACATAATAATCCTATTTCAAATTTAATTTCAAAACTGCATGATAAAGAAGAGATAAGTAATGATAAACTAGATGCTTTAGAAGAATGGATAAGAAGTTGGCAAGAAGATGAAGAATAGGAATATATTAAAAGGTAGCACTCAATAGTAGCTACCTTTTGTGGATAATATTGGGGATAAGTTGTGGGAAACTTATGTAAAAATTGTGGATAAAATATTTTACTGACATTTAACTGACATAAGTTTTAGGTTTTGATTTTAAAGTATTGAAATATCAATAAATAATTACATAAAAAGATAAAGAATGCTATTTTAATAAGGAATAATAAATATATTAATATCATTAATAAATGTTAGAAACATGAGATGTTAACGATATCTAAACTAAATTATTATAAAATAGCTGACTATAATTTAATTGATAAAGCCTATTCTTCTAGACTTTGTAAGTTAAATTACAGTCAGTTTTATTATCTAATAAGATTAAGAATTTCTTAATAAATTCTAATGCAAAAAATTATATAAAAAGAATTAAATTTAGTATAATATATATAAATATATATAGAAAGGATGTTTAAAGTCTATGAGTGGAAAAATTTTAGTTGTAGATGACGAACGTGATATTGCTGATTTAATAGAAGTTTATCTTACAAATGAAAACTATACTGTTTATAAATTTTATTCTGGTCTTGATGCACTAAACTGCATTAATTTAGATGAATTTGACCTTGCAATTTTAGACGTTATGTTGCCAGGGATAAATGGTTTTTCTTTGTGTCAAAAAATTCGAGAAAAATATACTTATCCAATTATTATGTTAACAGCCAAGGATGAAGAAACAGACAAGATTACAGGTCTAACCTTAGGTGCAGATGATTATGTTACTAAACCTTTCCGACCTTTGGAACTTGTTGCTAGAGTGAAGGCACAACTTAGAAGGTATAAGAAGTACAGTGGAAGTTTACAGTCTGGTGAAGAACTTTCACATATTTTTTCTTTTTTAGGTCTGGAATTGAATACCCAAACGTATGAATGTCATTTAAATGGTAAAGCTCTTTCACTTACTCCAACAGAGTTTTCTATTCTACATGTATTATTAAAGAATAAAGGTTCTGTGGTAAATTCAGAAAATCTTTTTCATGCTATCTGGAAAGATGAATATTACAATAAAAGTAACAATACTATAACAGTTCATATTCGCCATCTTCGTGAAAAATTAGGTGATACTGTAGATGAAGCAAAATATATAAAAACAATTTGGGGTGTTGGTTACAAGATTTGACACCTATTTTTCTTGTCAAGAAGGGATGTAGTATTATGAAAAAGATTAATAATTTTACTTATAGGAAACTAAGAGATAAATATAAATTTATAAAAAGAGAAAAAAATACAGAGGTGTATTTAAAGTATAAATTATATGTAATGTTAGCTATCTATACAGGTATAGTATTGGTTTTAATGTTTATGGCTGATTATACATTTTCAAATTTTTCAAATCCTCTTATTAAATGGATTAAGTTGAGAAGAGATGTATTATTTTTTTTGTTTTTTATAATTGGATATATCACTATTTTCAATTTTTATTGGAAAAAACCATGGAATTATTTAAGAGAAATCATCAATGCAACACATACTATTTATCAACAAAATGATGAATTAGTTGAACTATCTAAGCCATTAAAGGAAATAGAACAACAAATGAACCAAATTAAGATGTCTGTTTTGTTAAGTCAACAAGCAGTGAAAGAGGCTGAAAACAAAAAGAATAACCTTGTGATGTATCTAGCACATGATATAAGGACACCACTTACTTCAGTTATTGGATATTTGAGCTTATTAAAAGAAATACCTAATATGGATAATTCTCAAAAATCTAAGTATACTGAAATTGCACTTAACAAAGCACAATATTTGGAAAAACTTATCAATGAACTTTTTGAAATAACACGATATAATTCTAATCAAATCAAAATTAATTACGAAAAAGTAGACCTATATTATATGTTACTCCAGTTAAAGGATGAATTTTACCTATTGTTATCTGAAAAAGGAAATAGAGCCATTCTAAAAGCAAATGAAAGTTTAACAATAAAAGCAGATTCTGAAAAACTTGCAAGAGTGTTTAACAACATCTTAAAAAATGCTATTGCTTACAGCTATCCTAATACAGAAATTATTATCTCAGCAGTTCATAAAGACAGCAAGGTAGATATTGCTTTTAGAAATTATGGACAGACAATTCCAGAAGAACAACTTTATGCTATATTTGAAAAATTCAATCGTTTAGATGAAGCCCGAAAATCCGATATGGGTGGTGCAGGTTTAGGGCTTTCTATAGCTAAGGAAATTATAAATTTACATGGTGGTGATATTACTGTTCAAAGTAAAGATGAGGCCACAACATTTACTGTATCGCTTCCTGCACCTACTTAGTAAAATATAAATCAAATATTAGGATTTTCTTAAGAAATTATCTATTTAATATTAAAACTATGAGTGTCTTTGTTTAGTAAAATAAATACTGAGCAAGGCACTTTTGTTTTTGCAGGTAAGTAGATAAAGAGAGGAGTTTCAAATATGGAATTAAAAATTGAACATGTGACAAAAAAATTTAAGGATAAAATTGCTGTAGAGGATGTTTGCCTTACCTTAACACCAGGTGTGTGGGGATTTTTAGGAGCGAACGGAGCAGGTAAAACTACCTTGATGAGAATCATTACAGACATTATGAAACCTACCAATGGCAAAATTATGTATAATGGCAAAAATATTTATACAATGGGTGCTGAGTACAGAAATTTACTAGGATTTTTACCACAAGAATTTGGTTTCTCACAGGATTTTTCTGTAAAAGATTATTTAGAATATATAGCAGCATTGAAAGATGTACCACCAAGAGAAGTAAAAGGAAAAATTAGTAATTTGTTGGAAATTCTTACATTATCTGATGTGAAAAATAAAAAGATTATTAAATTATCTGGTGGGATGAAACGAAGAGTGGGAATAGCACAAGCTATGTTAAATGACCCTAAAATCCTTATAATGGATGAACCAACAGCAGGACTTGACCCTGGTGAGCGAGTGAAATTTCGTAATTTTATTTCAGAATTTTCTCATAATCGTATCGTCCTAATATCTACTCATATTGTATCTGATATTGAGTACATATCAACTCAAAATGCTATTATGAAAAGTGGAAAAATTCTTGATGTGGGAACAACCGATAAACTGGTTAAGAAAGTAGAGGGTAAAGTATGGGAATGTCTTATATCAAATAGAGATATTTCAAAATATGAAATGAATTTACGTATAATCAATCAGCGTAGTGAAAAAAACAATCAAGTATCTATTCGTTACTTGGCAGAAAAGTCACAAATTGATAACTCTATTGCTGTTGAACCACGATTAGAAGATTTATATTTATGGTTATTTCCAGAAGCAGTTTATAGTAAGGAGGGGAAATAAATGCGTATTTTTTATTTGGAAATTAAACGAGTGTTGCACTCACGTCGTACATTAATTTTATTATTGTTGGCATTGGTTTTATCTGCATTGATGGCTTTTCTTCCAATTACTTATGAGGGTATTAATTATTTAGATGATAATGGCAAAGTAGTTGAATTGAGTGGTTTAGATGCTATTGAATATAAAAAAACAATTTATGCTAATAACAGTGAAATTAGTAGTGGAGTTGTAACACCAAAAAAATTAAAACATGCTTTAAATATATGGAAAAAAACAGAAGAAAAGTATGGTAAAGTAGGTAGTGAAGATTTTCCACTAGATGTTTACTCTAAAAGAATTTTACCAATTCGCCCATTGCTGAATAGACTTCCTGAAGCATTTGCTAATTCAGAAACAGGATTTGCAACAGAATTATCAGAAATAAATACAAATGATTTAGATTCTTTTTATGAACAATGCAAAACTCATTTAAATGATATTATGAAGATTGAACAACAAACTCCTAATGCACAGATGCAGGTTCAAGAGCTTTATAGCAAAGTAGATACTCCATTTGAGATATACCCAGGTTATTCTAAAGATGCTTTTGATTATATAATATTTTATATTTTTATATTATTAATTATATGTGTTGCAATTGCTGCACCTACTTTTTCTGATGAATATCAGACACAATCAGATAGCATCCTTCGCTGTACGAAACATGGACATACTAGTCTAGCGTTTACTAAAATATTAGCTCTATTTTCTATATTTATAGTAATGTTTGTTGTATGTATTTCTATCCATTTGGCAATTTCTGATTTAGCTTTTGGTACTGAATGTTTGAAAACCTCATTTCAAATGTTGTTTTCTGTCATTAGTCTAGTAAATATAAATTTACTACAAGCACAGATTCTTATAGCTATTAGTGGTCTAATTTCAATACTTGCAATGGTTAGTTTAACATTATTTTTATCTGCAAAATGTAAGAATTCTCTTACTTCTATGCTGATTGCTTTTTCTATTTGTTTAATTCCTATGGGTGTAGGTGTTAGTTGGATTGGATACCTACTACCACCAGGGGGAATTGGTTTTAAGATTAGTTTATTATATCAACTGACATCATTTAATTTCTTGCAATTAGGAGGTATGAGTTTTTGGACGCCATACATTATACTGTTTTTCTCAGTGGTAGAAATACCTATTTTTATATTTTTGGCTATTCGTACCTATTGCAAACATCAAGTATCATAACAATTTGATGGAAATAATAATATAAACTAGAGGATGCAATAATTATATATGTAGTATAAAAGTTAAATTTAGTTAACAAATCTTAATAGCAGATATAGGTAATAAATTATACATAAATTGTATTATTACCTATATCTGCTATTTTAATATGACGAAACACCATTATATGTAAAGTAAATGTCAAATATAGTTTTAAAAGTAAAATTAATGTTAAAAAAGTGAATATAATTTTACACTTGCTTAACTTAATCCTAATATAGATTTAACTTAAAAAAAGTAGAATAAAAGTACAGGAAATTTGATGAAGACGAATTATAAAAAATTAAATTTTGAATACATAACGAAAATCGATAAGTATATTTTAATGGAGGGTATTATGATAGTAAAATCTAGATTAGTAGGTTTAGAAAAAAATGACAATAATGGCAATAAGACAAAATACGTAATTGAAAAAGTAGCAAAAAATATTTTTCTACTTAGTGCTTTAGTAGCAGTTGCAAGTTTACTTTTGATAATAGGATTCGTATTTTATAAAGGACTAAGACCATTTGTATTTGAAGGATATTCATTTATAGACTTTTTAACTGGTGCAGATTGGGTTCCTTCTGCCAATAAATTTGGAATATCATCTATGATAGTAGCATCAATATTTGCGACACTTGGAGCACTTGTAATAGGAGTACCTGTTGGTATATTAACCTCTGTATTTATAGCAGAAGTAGCACCTAAAAGATTAGCAAAAATAATGTCACCAGCAGTTGAACTTTTAGCAGGTATACCTTCAGTATTATATGGTGTATTTGGTCTTGCAGTGATAGTTCCAACTATACAAAGTATATTTAATCTTCCAAAAGGTCAAAGTTTGTTAGCAATAGTAATAGTACTAGCGGTAATGATGTTACCGACAATAATATCTGTATCAGAAACAGCAATAAGAGCAGTACCAAAAGCATACAAAGAAGGTTCATTAGCACTTGGCGCATCAAAAATAGAAACAATATTCAAAGTTGTATTACCTGCTGCGAAATCTGGAGTATTAGCTGCAGTAGTGTTAGGAGTAGGAAGAGCTTTAGGTGAAACAATGGCAGTAATACTTGTTGCAGGAAACTCACCAGTTATGCCAACTGCAATAACAGATAGTGTAAGACCACTTACAACTAATATAGCACTTGAAATGGGATACGCATTTGGTACACATCAAGAAATGCTGTTTGCAACTGGAGTAGTATTGTTTACATTTATATTAATTTTAAACTTAGTTTTAAATAAACTTTCAAATAAGGCGGTAAATTAAGATGAGAAAGTTCAAAGAGAATCTATTGAAGTCATTAGTATATATATCAGCACTATTTACAATAGTATCATTAGTAGTTATAGTGGGATTTATATTTATAAAGGGAATTGGAAATATGAATTTTAATTTCTTATTTAGCAATTATTCAGCATCAGGTGATGGTGGTATACTTCCAATGATAATTACAACATTATACACAGTAGTAGTTTCTATAGTTGTAGCAACTCCTATAGGAATATTAGCTGCTATATATTTACAAGAATATGCTAAAAAAGGAAAAGCAGTTACAGCTATAAGATTTGCAACTGAAAGTTTATCAGGGATACCATCTATAGTATATGGGTTATTTGGAGGAATTTTCTTTGTAGTTACATTAAAAATGGGATATTCCATAGTTGCAGGTTCACTTACAGTTGCAATAATAATATTACCAGTAATAATTCGTACAACAGAAGAGGCTTTAAAAACAGTTCCTCAAGGGTATAGAGAATCATCATTAGCATTAGGAGCTACAAAATTTCAAACATTATATAATGTAGTACTTCCAAGTGCAATACCAGGAATCTTATCTGGAGTAATATTATCAATTGGTCGTATAATTGGAGAATCAGCTGCAATATTGCTTACAGCAGGTACTGTAGCTAAGATGCCAGGTGGAATATTTGATAGTGCAAGAACATTAACTGTACACTCATACTTACTGACTAAAGAGAGTGGAGATATAGCAACAGCAGCCAGTATAGGAATTGTTTTAATAGTAATTGTATTAGCACTAAACATGCTAGCAAGATTTGTTGCTAAGAAATTAAATAAAGCTAATTATTAAATTTAAGAGGTGTGAATAATGGAATTAATCGATAAGATAAAAATGAGTGTAAAGGATTTGGATTTATTTTATGCTGATAAGCAAGCATTAAAGAAAATAAATATGGATATAAAAGAGAATAAGGTTACTGCTTTAATAGGTCCATCTGGATGCGGAAAATCAACTTTTATAAGAACGTTAAATAGAATGAATGACCTAATCGAAGATGTAACAATTAAAGGAAACATTTCTGTTGATGGAGAGGACATATATACTTCAGATGATGTTATAAATCTTCGTACTAAAGTAGGAATGGTATTTCAAAAGCCAAATCCATTCCCGATGAGTATATATGATAATGTGGCATATGGTCCTCGTACACATGGGCTAAGAGATAAGAAGCAATTAGATAAAATTGTAGAAGAAAGCTTAAAAGGTGCAGCTATTTGGGATGAGGTTAAAGACAGGCTTAAATCATCTGCATTAGGACTTTCTGGTGGGCAACAACAGCGTATATGTATAGCAAGAGCAATTGCTATGAGACCAGAAGTTATTCTTATGGATGAACCTACATCTGCTTTAGACCCAATTTCAACATTAAAAGTAGAGGAACTTATAGAGGATTTAAAAAAAGACTACACAATAGTCATAGTTACACACAATATGCAACAGGCTGCTCGTATATCAGATGAAACAGCTTTTTTCTTAAATGGAGAGGTTATAGAATTTAGTGATACTAAAACTATGTTCACTACTCCTGTAGATAAAAGAACAGAAGACTATATAACAGGTAGATTTGGTTAAAATATATAACTATAAAGGAGTTAGACAATGGTCAATAATAGTTTAGATATAAGTATTGATACTTTAAAGGAACAAACAGTACTTATGATGGAAAAATGTGAAGAAGCAATAGAGAAGTCTGTAACTTGTATGATAGAGAAGGATTTAGAGGGTGCAAGAAAAGTAGTAGAAGATGATGAAGAAATAAATAAATTAAGAGAAGAAATAAGAGATAAGAGTATAGAGCTAATAGTATTAAAGCAACCAATGGCAAGGGACTTAAGATTTATCTATTCATTGGGTAATATATCAATAGAGTTAGAGAGAATAGGAGATTATGCAGCAAATATAGCTAGAGAAATGCTGAAAATAGGAGGAGAAGCTTATATAAAAGAGTTGATAGATATTCCTAAAATGGCAAAAGAATGTAAGTCTATGATGTCTCAAACTAGAGAAGCTTTAATCTCATTTGATGCAAGTATAGCCTATGATGTTGGAACTAAAGATGATATTGTAGATGGTTTGTATGAACAAGTACAAATTGATTGTTTAAAAATAATGCATGAAAATTCAAATACTATAGACCAAGGGGTAAAACTTCTACTTATAGGAAGATACCTTGAGCGAATCGGAGACCATATAACAAATGTATGTGAAAAGATAATTTTTGCAATTGAAGGTAAAATGGTTGAGATAGGATAAAAAACTGCTTTAAAGCAGTTTTTTTATTGTCTAAATTAAGAAGTAATTGATAAAAAAGTATGATTGATGGGTAAATTAAAAAAATTGTGATATACTAGGAACATATTAAATATGAGGATGCGTATTTTATATAAAGTGCTTTTTAGGAGGTGGAACTTTGAAACTTCAAAAGATGGGTATGAGGACTATAAAAACAGGGATTAGTGTTACTTTATGTATGCTTCTTGGTGACTATTTAGTTGAGAATATGTTTTATTCTCTAGTAGCATGTATAATTTCTGTTCAAGATACAGTAAAAGGTTCTTTAAAGACGGGAATCAATAGAGTGGAAGGTACTATTTTAGGTGGTATAATAGGATTCATATTTGCCATCATTAAAGCTGGAGACCCATTTTTATGTGGTCTAGGAGTAATGTGCTCAATATATTTATGCAATCTGTTTAAAATAAAGTCAGTGGTTGTTGCTTGTGTAACCTTTCTGGCTATACATCTAGGTGTAGGCAATAGTGACCCTGTGTATTATTCATTACATAGGGTATTAGATACATCTGTAGGTGTTTTGTTTGGAGTACTTGTTAATTATTATGTTGCTAGACCAAATTATCTAAATAGTGTTATAGATGAGTTTAAAAAGATAGAAGAACTTTCAATGTTACTTATTGAAGATAAAATACTTAGAAAAGAAAATTTAAATGTAGAGAAATTTGAAGAAGAAGTAGAAAAATTGGAAGAAATATATTCAAAACTTATTGATGAGTTGGATTATAGTTTGAGTGAGACTAATATAGAAAAAATTGAAAATGCCTTAAGGATATGTAGAGAAATACATTTTCATATGCAGTCTATAGAGTTACTTGAAAATAAACTTTATTTGAAGGAGCATACATATAAATACCTTAAGAAAACATATAATGTGGATAAGCTAGATTGGAATATAGATGAAGAAAAAAGTCCTGTATTCAACTATCATTTAATGAAAATAATGATTGAAATAGAGTTGTTGAGAAAGTTAAATAAATCATATTAAGAATAGTCAATAAATAAAATAAATAAAAAATAGTATCTTTGTAAATATTAAACATATATAAGTTTAATTTATGGAGGTACTATTTTTTATGGATACTAGAAATGATAATTCTAAAATATTAGAAATATATAAGATGAAGCTTTTTGGTGAACTTGTAAAGGCAGTGTGGAATGATGATATAGAGGATATTGAAAACTTACCTAATAAAATTTTAAATGAAGATTTAAATAATAATTTACCTAATCATTTTAGTGAAAAATTTGATAAAGATACTATGATAAATCTAATTAGGGTAACTATGGGATTGGATGTTACAGGAGATACAGATAAAAATCTAAAAGATGCACTACATGAAGCTGTAAATTTGGATGAAGTCAAAAGACCAATAATATCTATAATATCAGATGCTTGCAAATATTGTGATGAAAATAATAAGGAAGATGAGTCATGTAAGGTAAGAAGTAAGCATATTAATTGTAATGAAGAAGATGTATGTAGTGCTTGTGGTAGTTGTGTATCAAGATGTAAGTTAGGTGCAATATCAGATAAAATAGAATTTATACCAATGATAAAGTTATTAAAAGATATAAAGAGTCCTGTATATGCAATAGTTGCACCAGCTTTTATAGGGCAGTTTGGAAAAGATGTAAGCCCTGGTAAATTAAGAACTGCATTAAAAAAGATAGGATTTGAAGATATGATAGAAGTTGCTTTGGCAGCAGATATGCTTACTGCAAAAGAAGCATATGATTATTATGAACATATGAAAAAGGACGAAGAAGGGTGCTTTATAACTAGTTGTTGTTGCCCTATTTGGGTAAGCTTAATACAAAATAGTTTTCCTCAAATATTAGATAATGTATCACCATCTGTTTCCCCTATGATTGCTTGTGGGAGAGCTGTAAAAATTTTAAATCCAGATGCTAAAGTTGTATTCATAGGTCCTTGTATGGCAAAAAAGAAAGAGGCAATGTTAGAAGATATAAAGGATGCAGTTGATTTTGTGCTTACATTTAAAGAGCTACAAGAAATATTTGATGCATTAGAGTTAAATCCAGCAATAATGGATGAGAGTAATAGAGTAGAGGCATCCCTTTCAGGTAGAGTTTATGCTAGAACAGGAGGTGTAAGTAAAGCAGTTAAGTTATCAGTTAGAAGAATTGACAGAAACATAAAATTTGAAGAAAAAGCATTTGAAGGAACAAAAGAGTGTATGGACGGTCTAAAGAAAGTTCTAAATAAGGAGATAGAAGCTACCTTCATAGAAGGAATGGGGTGTGTAGGGGGCTGTGTAGGAGGTCCAAAGCGTATTTTAAGTGTAGAAGAAGGTACTAAGAATGTTGATGAATATAGTGAAAGTACAAATATGGAAACTCCATTTGATAATTTAAATGTATTACAATTTTTAACTTCTTTAGGAATTAAGAGAGTAGAATCTCTAGGAGAAAAAGAAGAAGAAAAAGTTAAAAAAATATTTAGTAGAGATATAAAAAGTAATAAGAAAGAGAATAAGTATAAAAAATAACTTTTTAAGTTTTAAACTTATTCTTTTATAAAAGGGAGATATGGGGGATGAAAATTAAAGATAATAAGGCAGTTTTTCATGTAATTATAAGGATATTCCTTATAGCTGTTTTAATTTTAACTGGAACATTACTAGAAGAAAAAATTAATAATGTTCCAGTTAAAAATATCAGTACAGAAGGTGAAAATACACTAGAATTACTTTCCCAAAACAATACTTTAGGGGAAATCATATATAAAGCATCTCAAGAGGAAACAAAAGGTCCAGGAGCTACTTCTGAAAAAGTAGCGTACATAACAATAGATGATGGTCCATCAAAATATACAAATGCGTTACTTGATATTTTAAAAGAAAATGATGTTAAAGCGACATTTTTCATGCTTAATCAAAATATGAAAAACTATGAGGAAGAAGTAAAGAGAGTCTTGGAAGAGAAACATTCAATAGGTTTTCATAGTGTAAGCCATGATATACATAAGCTATATAAAAGCCCAGAGGTAACAGTTGGGGAATTCAATATATGTAATAAAACGTTACAAGATATAACTGGTCAGAGTTCAAAATTAATAAGATTGCCATATGGAAGTAAGCCATATATGCCAGAAGGTTCATATAATAAGCTCATGGCAAATGATTATTTAATTTGGGATTGGAATTTAGATACACAAGATTGGAAATCTTCTACAAGTCAAATAGTTAGTAATATATTATATTATGGAAGAAAAAGAGATGAATTAGTAGTATTAATTCATGAGAAAGAGCAAAGTTTAAATGCTTTAAACAACATTATAAGAATCTTAAAAGAGAGAGGATATACAATATTACCAATTACAGAGAATATAACACCTAAAAATTTCTGGAGAGAAAACTTATAATAAATTTAAATATTGTATAAAATAAAGTAAATTATTTATAAAATAAAATATAATTTATAAAATAGAATATGAAAGTATCGTGTAAAGAGAATATAATATAAAATTAATAAGAAGGTATTAAAATTTAAATAAAGTGATTGCAGAATTATTGACAATATGAGATAAAGTAATTTTAAAAAATAGTATAAAAAATAACAACAATACAAAATATAAAAATATAATTAAGAAAATTCAGAAAAAATAAAATAAAAATAATTGACAAAGAGAATAATATTTGTATATAATAATATGTAATATTAAAGACTGAGAAGAAGAGGAGTAAGTAAATACTACTAAAAGAGAGGAAAATTCACTGGCTGTAAGATTTTCTAAGTATAAGGTTTACTGAACGTAGCTTTGGAGTTTCTAAACTGAACTATTAGTAAGTTTAGACGGTTAGAACCGTTAAATTCTTTGAGAGTCAGAGTTTATAAGATAACATTAACTAATGATTTTATTATATGTTAATGTATTTTTAAGCTTTGGAATTAAGGTGGTAACGCGAG
This sequence comes from Clostridioides sp. ZZV15-6383, assembly GCF_020657735.1. NCBI lineage: Bacteria > Bacillati > Bacillota > Clostridia > Peptostreptococcales > Peptostreptococcaceae > Clostridioides > Clostridioides sp. ZZV15-6383. Next base: position 16,856 of record NZ_JAGWCV010000058.1, read on the forward strand.
CTTTTCGTCCTTTTTAAAGAGGATGAAGAGCTCTTTTTATTTCTAAAGATATTTGAAAAATTTATTTATAAAAATACAGGAGGAAAGACAATGGAAAATACGAACTTATCAAAAACTTATAATCCAAAAGATTTTGAAGCTAGGCTATATAAAAAATGGATGGATGAAGGGTATTTTAAATCTAAACCAAATCCAGACAAAAAACCATTTACAATAATGATGCCACCCCCAAATATAACTGGGCAATTGCATATGGGGCATGCTCTTGACCATACACTTCAAGATATACTAATCAGATGGAAACGTATGGATGGATATGAAGCTTTTTGGCTTCCAGGAACTGACCATGCTTCTATAGCAACTGAAGTTAAAGTTGTTGAAAGAATAAAAAAACAAGAAGGTAAGACAAAGTATGAAATAGGTCGAGAAGAATTTTTAAAGAGAGCATGGGAGTGGAAAGATGAATTTGGAGGAAAAATATCTAACCAGCTTAAACAATTAGGAGATTCTTGTGATTGGGATAAAGAAAGATTCACTATGGACGAAGGGTGCAATGAGGCAGTTATAGAATTCTTTGTAAGTTTATATGAAAAAGGTCACATATATAGAGGTAACAGAATAATAAACTGGTGCCCGGATTGTAAAACTACTCTATCAGATGCAGAAGTTGAACATGAAGAACATGACGGAAACTTTTATCATATAAAATACCCATTGAAAGATAGTGAAGACTTTTTAGAGATAGCTACAACTAGACCTGAGACAATGATAGGGGATACTGGTATAGCAGTAAATCCAGAAGATGATAGATATAAACACTTAATAGGAAAAACAGCAATACTTCCATTAGTAGGAAGAGAACTTCCAATAGTTGCAGATAGCTATGTTGATTTAGAGTTTGGAACTGGTGCAGTTAAGATGACTCCGGCACATGACCCTAATGATTTTGAAGTAGGATTAAGACATAACCTTGAACAGTTAAATACTATGAATGAAGATGGAACTATGAATGAAGTTTGTGGAAAATACGAAGGTATGGATAGATTTGAGTGTAGAAAAGCTATCGTAGCAGACCTAAAAGAGCAAGGTTATCTAATTAAGATAAAAGAGCATAATCATAATGTAGGAACGTGTTATAGATGCCATACAGTGGTTGAGCCTAGATTATCAGAACAATGGTTTGTTAAGATGAAAGAACTTGCAAAACCAGCTATAGATATTCTTAAAAAGGGAGAACTAGAATTTGTTCCAGAAAAATTTGACAAAACTTATTTACAATGGTTAGAAAATATAAGAGATTGGTGTATATCAAGACAATTGTGGTGGGGTCATCAAATACCAGCTTACTATTGTCAAGAGTGTGGAGAAATAGTAGTTGCCAGAAAAATGCCAGAAAAATGTCCTAAATGTGGAAGTACTCATTTTAAACAGGATGAAGATGCACTAGATACTTGGTTTAGTTCTGCATTATGGCCTTTCTCTACTCTAGGATGGCCAAATAAGACTGAAGCTTTAGACTACTATTATCCAACAAGTGTACTTGTTACAGGATATGATATAATATTCTTCTGGGTAGTTAGAATGGCATTTGCAGGTATGTTCTGTATGAATGAAAAGCCATTTGAACATGTTTTAGTTCATGGATTGGTAAGAGATTCTCAAGGTAGAAAAATGAGTAAATCTTTAGGAAATGGTATTGACCCATTAGAGATAATCGAGCAATATGGAGCTGATGCATTAAGATTTACATTAACAACTGGAAATTCCCCAGGAAATGATATGAGATTCTATATGGAAAGAGTAGAATTTGCTAGAAACTTTGCCAATAAATTGTGGAATGCATCAAGATTTGTATTTATGAATATTGATGAAGACATAATTAAAGATATAACTAGAGAAAGTGTTAAAAATAGCTTAACTCTAGCTGATAAATGGATAATATCAAGAGCAAACAATATTGTAAAAGAAGCAACTAATAATATGGATAAATTTGATTTAGGAATAGCACTTCAAAAGATTTATGATTTCACTTGGTCAGAATACTGTGATTGGTATATTGAAATGGTTAAACCTAGATTATATGGAGAAGATACAAATGCTAAGTCTGCAGCATTATATACATTAACTTATGTTCTTGAAAAGATATTAAAATTATTACATCCATATATGCCATTTATAACAGAGGAAATATACACTTATCTTCCTACTGTTGAAGGATGTATAATAGTATCTGAATGGCCAAAATATAATGAAGAAGATAACATGGCTAAAGAAGAAGAGATGATGAACTTATTGATGGAAGGTATAAGAAGTATAAGAAATGTAAGAGCAGAAATGAATGTACCACCTTCTAAGAAAGCTAAAGTAATAATAATACCAAGTGAAGAAAAGATAGAAGCTATTGAGTTTGGTAAGGATTATTTTATAACTTTAGCATCTGCTTCAAATGTAGAGATAGTAAAAGATAAATCTAGTGTTCCAGAAGATGCAGTTGGAGTAGTTATTGATGGTGTAGAAATATTTATACCTCTTAATGAATTAGTTGATTTTGAAAAAGAAATTGAGAGATTATCGAAAGAAAAGAAAAAGTTAGAGGGAGAAATAAAGAGAGTTAATGGAAAACTTGCAAATCAAGGTTTCTTAGCAAAAGCTCCTGAAAGTTTAATTGAACAAGAAAAAGCGAAAAAAGAAAAATTTGAAGAAATGATTAAATCTGTTGAGGAAAGACTAACAAATTTAGAATCTAAAATAAAATAAATATAAGAATAGAAACATACAAAAAGTATATATTCTGTACTTTTTGTATGTTTTTCTTTATATATAGATAAGTATGATGTTATAATTCTTTACAGATGTGTTATATTTTTATCTTATTTGATGAATATATAAATTTTATATTTTAAAATTTATAAGTAATAAAAATTTGATATATTATGATATTTAATATAGGATAATAAATACATATTACATTTATTTTACTATGTTTTTTTATATAATATGTCTAGAAAAGTATATGAATTTATCGTGATTTAAGTTTAAATATTAAAGGTAATTGATATAAGTAGTTTAATCGACAATTTAAATTTATAAAGAAATTTAAATATAAAAGTTATCAAGTACAGTTTGGAAATTGAAATAAAGTAAACTAAATGATATTTTAGATTTGGAGGTGATATTATGTTCAGGGTAGTTATATGTGATGACGAAAAAATACAAAGAAGCATACTAAAAGAATTTACAGAAAAACTTTTGTCTGAAAGATGTCTAAATTATCAAATACTGGAATTCTCTTGTGGAGAAGATTTAATATCCAAATACCCAGAAAAAATTGACATTATCTTTTTAGATATACAAATGAAAGATGTCAATGGAATTGAGGTGGCTAAAAAAATAAGAAAGTTTGATGAAAAAGTAGAAATTATATTTACAACAGCTTTTTCAGAGTATGCCCCCCAAGGTTATGAAGTACGTGCTTATAGGTATTTAGTGAAACCTATAGAGTATAGCAACTTTGCAATGGGTGTAAATCTTTGTATTGATAACCTTCAAAGAAAGAAGGAGCGTTATATAGTTTTAAACAGTAAAAAAGGATTTAACAGAATATTGATAGATTCTATTTTGTACGTTGAAACTGTAAAGAGAGATTTAGTTGTACATACATTAGGTAGAGATTATAAAGCAAATATGAGCATGAAACAGGCAGAAAAATTACTGTGTGAAAATGGCTTTTTTAGATGTCACACAAGTTTTATTGTCAATTTAAGAAGGATAGAAGATATTGGGGATAATATGATTACTATTAATGAAAAATTTATACCTATAAGTAAGTATAGACTTAAAGATTTAAAAACAGCACTAACAAGCTTGTTATGTGATATAATGTATTAATTTTAAAAAGGTAAATAAAAATATCGTAAAAAATATTTAATGTCATCACAGGGCTATTGCTTAAAAACTGTCTTAGTATATAAAGAATTATCTATATTAAGACAGTTTTTATTATGTAAAATAGTAGCTTATAGATTTTTGATATTGTTTCATATGTAGAGTACATTATTATAATAGCTTAATTATTAGTATATTATAATTGATTTTTATATACAGTATTATACATTGTTTTAGTTTATTTACTGTATATTAATTGCATATTAAATTTTAAAATATGACTCCAAAAAAACATATAGATATTGCACCTACAGATATTGATACAGCAATAGACTTAAATTTATAAGCTACTAATAATACTATTATTCCTGATATAATTTTGGGATTAGTGATTGACAGATATAGACTATCTCCATTAAAAAAAATATCCTTTGCTATTAGTGAACTAAGTATAGCGATAGGTATAAACTTCATGATGTCTTTAATAGAATCAGGCATATCATTTTTTGAAAGTATTATCATTGGTAAAATTCTTGGGATATAAGTAACAACTGTCATACCTAGAATGACTAGAATTATATAATTAGTATTCATAGATTTCCTCCTTTTTGTGGTTTAATTTTTGTATATAAAAGCCAAATAAAGCAGAGAAAATAGATGCTATTATGATAACTAAGCTGCTTTTAAATAAAGTATATAAAATTATTGATAATAGTATAGATAGTATTGAAACTAGTATATATACTTTATTTTTAATTTGATTAACTGCTAATGTAATAAACATTGCTGTAAGTAGAAAGCCAGCAACAGAGTCACTTATACTAACAATTTCTCCAAGAAATGCTCCTAAGAAACAACTGCCAGCCCATACTATTACACAAAGATTATTTAAGTATAATGCGTGTCTGTCTGTCCAATTTCCATAAGTATATTTTTCTAAGTTTATAGCAAATGTTTCATCTGTAACACCATGACAAAAATACATTAAAAACTTCATGTTTTTATTTTTTATATTCATATGTAAATTAGAGCTCATTAAGAAGTTGCGAAGATTCAATATAAATGTGGTTAGTACTATTGAAGTAATACTTCCATTTGAAGCAAGCATTGAAGCTGCTACAAATTGTGAACTACCTGCAAATACCATGAGTGACATCATTAATATATAAAATGCAGATAAACCAGCCTTTTGAAGCATAATACCACAAATAAGTCCTAATGGAATATATCCTAGAAATATTGGGATTGATGCCAGAAAACTTTCTTTTAAGATTTCTTTTCTTGATATGTCTTTTTTCAAATATAATCACCTCTTTAAAATAAAGAATATTTATAAAATTCTATAAATATTTGTTTCATTTTATTATATCTATTTTAATTAGTTATATCAATATTAAAGGAAATACAGTATAGATATTAAAATGAGTACTTATAATTTGTAGAACTTATAGCAATGAATTAATAAACAGTTTAATTCTATTAAAAGATTTTCTTTTATGCAATTTATTTATTGAAATATGATATAATGTATAAGGATGTAGGTATTAGTTTTTAGAATAATAGTTATATTAGTTTTTATGTATATTTGATGTAAGTTTTATATATTGGCTGAAATTGATGTTGATTTGTTATTTTTAGTGTTTTTTACCTTTTGATTCATACTTTGTAGAATAGCATATTTTGTAAATTTGATTATAGAACAAGTTCACTCAAATTAGTGTTCTTATAGCACATAAATAATTGTTCCCCTAAATAAAATCGAAATATATAATATTAAAATTTGAACATCATAAAATACAATTAATGGTTAATCATAGATAAATATTAATAAAAAACATACAAGGGGATTGTCTAATAAAAAAGATAATCTCCTTTTTACAAATAATTCTAAAT
>NZ_JAGWCV010000059.1:0-22041 GCF_020657735.1 Clostridioides sp. ZZV15-6383
TTTACAGCTTTTAGTTTAAGTTCTTTGCTATATTTTTTGTGTTTTTTAGACATAGAAAAACCCCCTTAGAGTATACACTTTTTAGACCTATTATAATGGCCTTTTATTTAAATGTCTACTATAAGGGAATTATACCAAAATATAGATAAGCCTCTTTTTAATTGTTAAAATGATGAAAATACATTTGATTTTATACAAAAAGAGTGCCTCATAAACTAAAAAGTCTATTCTGAGACGCTCCCTTTTTTCTACTCTGCACAAGTAATATCAATCATTTTTTTATATTCATTTTCATTATTTAAAACATCTATACTTTTAAATTTTTCTTTCATTTTCCCTTCAATTTTTAATGAATAATCTATTGTATATGGAATAAATTTCTCTATTTCTTTTATATATTCTATAGAAAAAAATTCAGCATTATAAACTATAGAAAACAAAATTAACATTAAGCAATCATTCTTTATCATAGTTATTACAGATTCATTTTTATTGTTAATTTTAAAACTATCTATTAACTCAATAGTAAAATTTATTAGTTTATTTACAACTTTATCTAAAGTACCCTCTTTTGCCATCTCTGTAATAATAGTTTTATGGTTGTATTTTAAATCTTCTTTTATATCCTGTAAATCATCAGATATTTGTAATAAAAATCCATAGCCGATACAAAACTCTATTTCTTCCTTTGTCATCAATCCACTTATTAAATATCCATCTACTAAAACAGACGAGCCACCTTTTTCAATGGAAATGGATAATAAATCTTCCTTACACAAATGATTTTCATCGTTTTGTTGTTTTAAACTCTTTACTTGACTTTTAAATATTAATAATAGTGATTCATAGACTTCTGTAAACTTTTCTCTAGAATATACACTTTCAATATAATCTATCATTTGAGATACTTTACTTTCATGATAGTTATTAGATTTAATGTGTTCTCCCAAGAGCCTTTTTTCTAACCAGTTATTAAATAAAATCTTATCAGTTTTATTTATACTTGTATTGTCTAAATAATTATCAGTATATGGATATAACATGCTATATGCAAAGTTAGCTTTTGAATAATAGACCTCTTTACCAAATAATAATTGTAATGCATTTGAAATCCATACATTCCTCATAGCTTGCATAATATCCCCTATAGGTAAATCACCATCAAATTTTCTAGCATCTCTAATAAATTGTTTTGTTATATCTAAAAATTTTTTTCTATCTTCCACATCCATTTTTTCTAACTTAAAAATATTTTCTTTTTCTAATGTCTTTTGTAAGAAAGCTTCACCCTTTTTTGCCCACATTTTTCTCAATACAAAGTCACTTGGATACTTTTCTAAATGAACTGATATTGTATTTATCAATTTATCCAATTCTTTTTCACTCTTTTTTTGTGAATCCTTACTATATGTTTCTATATTGTCAAATAATTCAACACTTAAATTATTCCATGTATTCTCACACTCTTTACAATAATATTTAAATATATCCCTCAAATCCATTTAACAGCCCTACTTTCATGCCTAAATTATATGCTATATTATACCAGTACATATAACTAATATACAATTAAAATTATAATTGTGTATAATAATAACTTTAAAATTATTTATTTTTTAGTTTAGCTAATGCTTCTGCAAATGGATTATTAAATGTTTCTTGATTTTTATTTTGATTTTTTAAATATTGATTAACATCTTTTTTTGATGCCTTCTTTTTTTCTTCTTGCTTTCTCTTATTGAAAGAAGAAAGCTTTTCTCTGTATCCACAGCTACAAGTGAAGATTCTTCCCTCACCTTCTCCACGAAGTTCTAATTTTTTATGACAGTTAGGGCATCTTGAATTAGTTACTTGTGATATAGTTTTTCTAGTGTTACACTCTCTATCTTCACAAATCAGCATTTTGCCTTTCTTACCATTTACCTCTAACATGAATTTACCACACTCTGGACATCTATTTTTAGTTAAGTTATCATGTTTAAATTTATTATCACTATTTTTTATTTCTAAAACAATATCTTTTGAATAATCTTTCATGTTATTTATAAAGGTATCTTTACTAAGTTTTCCCTTTGAAATATCCAATAACTTCTTTTCCCATGAAGCTGTAAGTTCTGGTGTCTTCAAATCTATCGGAACTAAATCTAATAATTGTCTACCTTTTGATGTTATATATATATCTTTATTTTTCTTTTCCATTAAAAATGAATTGAATAATTTTTCTATTATATCTGCTCTTGTAGCAACTGTCCCAAGACCATTTTTTTCCATAGCTGTCAATAATGTACCCTCATTTAAGTATGGTGGTGGATTTGTTTTACCTGAATTTATCTTTAATCCCTTAACTTTAAGTATGTCTTTTTCTAAAACATTTGGTATACTTTCATACTCATCTTCATCTTCAATATCTTTATAATTTTCCTTCCAACCTAAATTTATTACTTTATTTCCCTTAGCCTTAAATATTTCGCCTTCTACAGTTGCATTTATAGTTGTCTGTTCATATTCAAAAGGAGGAGACAGTACTGCTAAAAATCTTTTTACTACAAGATTATATATTTTTCGCTCTTTATCACTAAAATCACTCATAAAGACTTTCTGCTCCGTTGGTATTATTGCATGATGGTCTGTTACCTTTGAATTATCAACAAATGATTTATTAGCTGTAATATTACTTTTTAATAATTTATTACAAATTTTTGAATAATCGCTAACATTTACAGCTTTTATTCTATCTTTCAATGTTCCAACAATATCTGAAGTTAGGTATCTAGAATCAGTTCTAGGATAAGTAAGTACTTTATGATACTCATATAGTTTTTGCATTATAGATAATGTTTCTTTTGCTGAAAATCCAAACATTTTATTTGCATCTCTTTGTAACTCTGTTAAATCATAGAGTGCAGGTGAATATTTTTTCTTATATGACTTACTTACTTCAGATATTTTTATGTCTAAATTTTTTATTTTTTCCAATATGCTCTCTATCTTTTCCTTACTAAATGTTGAGGAGCCACTATTCTTATCATTCCAAATAAACTTTATATCTGAACTTCCCTTTGTAGCGATTAATTCCAATCCATAATACTCTTTAGGTTTGAAATTTCTTATTTCCTCTTCTCTCTTAAGCAACATTGCAAGAGTAGGAGTTTGAACTCTTCCACAAGAAAGTTGTGCATTGTACTTTGTTGTCAAAGCTCTAGTTGCATTTATTCCAATAATCCAATCAGCTTCTGCTCGTGCTATTGCTGAATAGTATAAATTTTCATATTCTTTTCCAGCTTTTAATTTCGCAAATCCTTCTTTTATTGCTTTGTCTGTACTTGAAGAAATCCAAAGGCGCTTTAGAGGTTTTTTTACTTGTGATTTTTCTATTATCCACCTTGCTACAAGTTCTCCTTCACGACCTGCATCTGTTGCTATAACTATTTCATCTATATCATTTCTATTCATTTGAGTTTTGACTGTATTAAACTGTTTTCCACTCTTTTTTATTACAACAGTCTTCAGGTGCTTAGGAAGTATTGGCAAGTCTTCTAAGCTCCATGATTTATATCTTTCTCCATAACTTTCAGGGTCAGCAAGTGTAACTAAATGACCTAATGCCCAAGTTACCACATACTTTGAACCCTCTATATATCCGTTTTTTTCATTTTTTGACCCTAAAACTTTTGCTATATCTCTTCCAACAGAAGGCTTTTCTGCCAGTACTAATACTTTTCCCATCTAAAAATACTTCCTTTCTCTATGCTTAATCTCATATTACGATTAAAATCTAAATAAATAGAACTTTTCTTAATATCGTAACTATAATATTACCATAATTTAATCATATCTAATTAATTATTTAAAACTTTCTTATTTTTTTATTTAAAACTTATCTTATTTCTAATTTGTATACCTATTATAGAATCCATTTTCACGTATATTACTTATATTTATAAGTTTATAATTCGTAAATAGGCATACATTTTTATATTTTTTCTTTGTTTTTTAAATTTTCAGTTGACAAAACATAAAAACTTATATTAATATTATTAATACAATAAGCTATGACAAATCAATATCCGGTTAAGATTTTATAGAAGAGTTGCTATACAGCACACCGAAGGAGTAACACTCTCAGGTACTTTTAAAAGTAGGACTGTAAAATTTACGGAACTCTGGAGAGACCCATTATGGGCGCCGAAGGGGCAAGGCTTTTATGCTCAATCTCTCAGGCAAAAGGACAGGGATTATCTACCAAAACTAGTATTTATTAATACTTTTATTTTGGTTGCTAATTAGTGTATATCCAGAGCTGAATCTTTTTTAGATTTAGCTTTTTTTATTACACTAGAAATTATTAATAAATTATACTTATTTCCTGTCAATTACTTCATTAAAAATTCTATTGATTATGTAAAGCAAAAAAATGAGGGAGTGTTTTTATGAATCTAATTGATGTTTTAAACAAAGTTGATGCTTTTATTTGGGGACCACCCCTACTAGTATTGCTAGTTGGTACTGGTATACTACTTACTGTTAAACTTGGAGTTATACAAATAATTAAACTTCCAAGAGCTCTTAAGTTAATATTCTCTGCTGAAAACAAAGGTAGTGGTGATGTTTCAAGTTTTGCAGCTTTATGTACTGCACTAGCTGCTACAGTTGGTACTGGTAATATTGTTGGTGTTGCTACAGCTATTAAAGCTGGTGGACCTGGTGCACTTTTTTGGATGTGGATAGCAGCTTTCTTTGGAATGGCTACTAAGTATTCAGAAGGTGTTCTTGCAATAAAATACAGAACTAAAGATAAAAATGGTCAAGTGTCTGGTGGACCAATGTACTACATAGTAAATGGTATGGGGGAAAAATGGAGACCTCTTGCAATATTTTTCGCTATAAGTGGTATATTAGTTGCACTTTTAGGAATAGGTACTTTTACTCAAGTAAATTCAATAACAGATGCTATAAATAATAGTTTTGGAGTAGACCCTAGAATCACAGGTGTTGTATTAGCAGTATTTGTAGCTTTAGTTGTATTTGGAGGTCTTAAAAGTATATCTAATGTAGCTACTAAGATAGTACCTTTTATGGCGGTTATATATATCGTAATCTGTGGAATCATTTTACTATCTTTTTGGAATAAAATTCCTGAAACTTTTATGCTAATAATCAAAAGTGCATTTACACCTACTGCTGCTACTGGTGGTTTTCTAGGAGCAACTATGTCGCTAGCAATTAGAAATGGTATAGCTCGTGGTGTATTTTCAAATGAATCTGGTCTAGGTAGTGCTCCAATAGCTGCAGCAGCTGCTAAAACTGAATGGCCAGCAGAACAAGGTCTTATATCTATGACAGGTACTTTTATAGACACTATTATAATCTGTACTCTTACTGGATTCTCTCTTGTTATTTCAGGAGTATGGTGTTCAGACCTAAATGGAGCTGTTATGACACAAGCAGCTTTTAATGGAGCAATTCCTACATTTGGACCAATATTACTTACAGTTAGTTTAACATTATTTGCATTTACTACAATTTTAGGATGGAGTTATTATGGAGAAAGATGTTTTGAATTCCTATTTGGTGTAAGAGGTATGAATGGGTATAGAACTGTATTTGTAGCTATGGTGTTATTAGGTGCATTCTTAAAATTAGAAGTTGTTTGGATAATTGCTGATATCGTAAATGGACTTATGGCAATACCTAACCTGATAGCTTTACTTGCACTATCTCCTATAATAGTCTCTGAAACTAAAAAATATTTTGAACATATAAATTCTCCAGAAAATCAGATAAAGAAAAATGCATAAATAAAAAGTATAGAATTCCAAGTCAATTTTATATGACTTTGGAATTCTATATTCTTTTTAAAAAATATAGTAATTAATATAAGATAAGATAGTAATTGACATAAATAGTACATATATTTTAATTAATCACTTCAATAAAAATTGCTTAGATTAAAATTTTATTTCTTCTGGGTATTTCCATGAGTTAAATTCATCAACATCTACTACTTCAAGCTCTTTAAACTGATTTAACACTAAAGACCGATAATATATTTCTGCTACCTCTTCTACATATCTTGATTTTAATAATGCCTCATCTAAATCATCACCTACAGTTGTTAGACCATGCCTTTCTAGTAAACATGCATCTGTATCTAACAATAATTTTGAAACACTTTTAGCTAATTTTAAAGTTCCTGGTCTTTCATATGGAGCAATATCTACATAACCACCATAGTTAACTGATTCATATACAATTGGTATAATTGGTTTCTTTGCTACTGAAAATGTTGTTGCATATAAAGAATGAGTATGTGATATAGCATTTACATTTTCCCTTATTTTATATATTTCAATATGCATCAACACCTCACTACTTGGTTTAATGCCTTTCTGAACCTCTATTATATTTCCATCTAAATCTAAAACACAAATATGCTCAACTTTTAATTCTTCTCTTCCTATACCTGAGGGTGTTATAAGTATATATCCAGTATCTTTATCTCTAATACTAAAATTGCCAGCTTTTTCTTTACATAAACCATAATGTTCTGCTTTAATTGCTATTTCCACAATTTTGACCTTTAAAGACTCTAGCATAATTCACCTCCAAGTAATTATTTTTGACCATAGTATGCATTTTTTCCATGCTTTCTTGAAAAATGCTTATTCATAAGTACCTTCTCCATAATATTATCAGGACTCATTAACTCTGTATAATAGGCCATCTTTGCAACTTCTTCTAAAACTACTGCATTATGGACAGCCTCATTTGCACTTTTTCCCCATGTAAAAGGTCCATGGTCATTCACAATTATTCCTGGACAATGAATTGGGTTTTTTCCCATAAATTCTTCAACAATTACATTTCCAGTTTCTTTTTCGTATTCACTGCAAATTTCTTCTTTAGTCATTTTTCTGGTACATGGTATACTTCCATAAAAATAATCTGCATGAGTAGTACCACATGCTGGTATAGATTTCCCTATTTGAGCCCATATTGTGGCCCAACTTGAATGTGTATGTACGATTCCCCCTAACTCTTCAAATTCTTTATATAAAACTAGATGAGTTGGAGTATCTGAAGAAGGTCTTAATTTACCATCAACTACATTTCCGTCTAAGTCAACTACTACCATATCTTCTACAGCCATACTGCTATACTCTACACCACTTGGTTTTATGACTACTAATCCTTTTTCTCTATCTATCCCACTTACATTTCCCCAAGTATAAGTAATTAGTCCTTTCTCAGGTAATTCTAAATTTGCTTTTAATACCTCTTCTTTTAAATTTTCTAACATTTTTCTTCCTCCTATATTTTATTTGGAAAAATTATTTTTATTTTATTTAATGTCGTAATTATAAAATTTAATAATTTTTTATATTTATTTATTAAATTTTCATATTTCTACTAGGATTTTATTAAAATTAATCTCTCTCTTGCTCATTTTACTTAAAAAATCACCAACTTCATTAAGACCTATTCTATGTGAAATCATCGGTTTAAAAACAATATCACCTTTTCCCATAAAATCCAAAGTTGCTCTCCATGCTCTTCCAGGATAAGGACTTGTATATGAATTCCAAGAACCTTTCAAAGTAAGTTCCCCACGTAATATACACTCAGTAGCTTCTACACCGAGTGGCAATTCTGTGTGTGATATACCCACAAACACTATAGTTCCTCTCTTTTTTGCTACAAGCAGAGATTGTTCTTGTGTAAATCTGCTACCAGCAGTCTCTATTACAACATCAGCACCACCATTTGTTATTTTTTTTATTTCTTTAATTACATTTACTTCTTTTGAATTCAATGTATAATTCGCTCCTAAAGACTTAGAAATTTCTAACTTTTCATTAAATATATCAACAGCTATAATCTTAGATGCTCCAAACACCTTTGCCCATTGTATAGTAAATTGACCTATTGGACCACATCCCAGCACAACTACACTATCTCCTACTTTAATATCGGACTTTGAAATCCCATGATAAGCTATAGTTGCTGGTTCAATTCCAGCAGCAGTTTCATAGTCTAATGTATCTGGTAGTTTTAAAATATGTTCTTCTGGAACTCTTACATACTCTGCCAATGCTCCATTTACTCTTGTTCCAATTATATTGTAATCATCACACAAACCAAAATTACCTTCCTTACAGTAGTCACATTCTCCACAAGGTACTAATGGTGCAACAGCTACTCTATCCCCTATATTAATATGTTTTACTTTTTCTCCAATTTTAACAACTTCACCAGAAAATTCATGCCCTAAAATTAATGGATATGATGTATTTCCACTCAAACCACTTACCATAGACCTAGGTAAATCTGAACCACATATTCCAACATACTTTACATTTACAAGTACTTCTGTATTTGTTATTTCTGGTATACCTACCATTTCGTATCTGACATCACCTACATTGTATAATACTGATGCTCTCATTTTATCTTCCATATAAATATCTCCTTTCATGCTATATAACTCTATATAGCAATATCTATGCCATACAAAAGATAAATAGTTTATTCAGGTAAATACCTTATATACAAGGCATTTTGTCAATGAGAATTACATTTTATAAAATCAAATTACATTACTGTATAGACATAAAAAAATATGTTTTTAATATCATGCTATACAGAAAAAGTTAAATAAATACAAAAAATTATAATTGCAAATATTACCAAAATAAAAAGAAGTTTACATTTCATTTAAATATTTCTCAGATATTACCTGATACTTATATAAAATCAGCTATAAACTCCTTTATTTACTATTATCTCATTTTTATAAACTTAAACTATTACAGGCTCTTCTTCTATATTCTTAAGTGCTTGTTTTTCTAGATATTCGAGTATGCCTGCTTTATTCTTTCTAAATAATGCCCACAGAACAAAGTAAATTACAACTACAAGACCTATATAAATTGGATTTGCACTTAGAAATGCAAAGAAAACTAATCCCATCAAAGGTTTTCCTAGTATATTAAAACTTGTTATCAACATTGCTCCTGCTGGTATGGCAACCCCTATACTTGTAGCCATATCTGTGAATAATGGTGCTGTAGATGTACAAATATATAATCCTAGTCCAAACCAAATTATACCTGAAACTAATACTTTTGGTATATTACCATTATGTATAGCAACTAGACCTTGCACCATATATGGAATTGCCAATAAATCTACAACTGGTAATACCTTATTACCAGGAAGTATCATAGCGATTACAAGCATTATTGGAATTAATATAAGACCTGATATCAGAGTTGCAGGTTCACCATATCCAACAGCATCATTCACTGCTATATACCACTCACGGTTTCCAGCTTTTTGCATAATCTTTCTAGCTGCTTCTGTTATAGGTGCAAATGCTTGAGCAAACATACTTGCTACTTTAGGGAAGATTGCCATGACAGCACTTGTAGATATACCTACTTTCATTATTTCTCCCCAAGCTTCCATAGTAGTTATTCTTGTCATATTACCTAATATACCTATAAACATCCCTAAAAAAAGCCCTAGAGTAATTGGTTCACCTAAGAATCCTAATTTTTTCTCTAATTCTTTAGGATTTAATTTTATTTTGTTTAGTCCTAATTTGTTGTATATAGGGTCTGCAAATACTGCAAACACAGAAGCTTCAACATTATGCATGGCTATTATTGTACAATTAGGGTATCTATAGTAACTAGACCATCTCTTTGCAACTAACTCTGATATTAACAAACTATATAAGTTTAATAAAACCATACATGCTATACCTAAAGGAAAATTTCCTGTTACTCCTATGACCATTGCTCCCCATACCATATAAGAATAGTTATTCCATAAATCCGATGGTTGAAACACGTCTGTCCATTTTATCAAAAATAAAATTGTTTGTAATAATATTCCAAGACCTAAATATATCATACCTGCACTTGTTGAAAATGCAACCAACGATGTGGCTTGCCAACCAACATCAAAAACCGGTAGATTTACTCCTGTACTCTCAACCATCCTATTGATAACTGGTGTTATTATTGGTGTAAATGAATTTAAAATCAGTGTAAAACCTTGTAAAGCAACTCCTGCATATACAGCAGAAAGAAACGATTTCTTAGTAGTTACTTTAAATATCTTTGCTATTATGAATATTATAATTGGAACTATAATTGCAGAACCAAATGTATCGATTATAGATTTCATAAATTCTAACATCTTTTATCCTCCTATTTATAAAATTAATTGGTTACTTGTCTATCCCTTCAATAACATTTAAAACTTCTTCAAAGAATGCTTCTTCCCCTATGCCAGTTAGGCAAGCAAATGCATTTATAGTTGGTATTCCATAATCCCCTGTTTGAAGTGGACTAGTAAAGGTTATAAAGTCAAATCTTCCTGATTGTGCTAAATTTAGTGCTTCTGTTGGTCTAGTTTCTGTTGTAGTAATAGAAATTCCCTTATTTCCTAATACTTCTTTTAATTTACCTGCTACCATTGATGATGTAACTGTTCCTGAACCACAAACTGATAATACATTAAACTGTTTCATAATAATTTCCTCCTAATTTTTTACTCTAAATTTTTATTTTATATAGATTAAACCTATTTAGAAAATAATACTTACTTTGATTGTTTAAATTTTAATTTTTTATTTCTAAGATTTTTCTACATTAGATTTCTATAAAATCCAATAATTTAGCTACTTCTTCCTTTGTTGATGCATTTTTTATACTCTTTAACAGCTTTATATTTTGAAAAACTGACATTAAATCTTTTAATAGTTTTACTTGTGAATCTGGATTCTTTACTGCTAATAAAAATACAAGTTCTACATCAAGTCTATCTGTTGGGTCTATCATTGAATTAAACTTTACTGGCTTTTTCAATATGCCCACAGCTACATTAGATTCATTTACATGTTTTGAATCTGTGTGTGGAATAGCAACACACATTTCGCCAATATTGAGACCTGTTGGTAATGTCTTTTCTCTTTCCAAGACAGCATTTATATATGTATCTTTTACATATTCTTTTTGATACATTATATTTCCTAATTCTTCAATAACATTTTCATAATCATTAGATTCTAAACCTAATGATATTAAATCTACATTCATTACTCTGACTCCTCTCAATTTTTTTTGCTATAGCTACAGATGTTTAAATTTATCAAATATAATATTTCTGAAATCCTCTTTATTAAAACACTTATTAGCATTATTCATAAATTCCTCATCTTTTAATATCTCAAGAACATTTTTAACAACTTCTTTATCATTAGCCTGAAAAACTGGCATAAATATAAAATTTACATTGCCTACACCCCAGTCAATGGGATTCTTTAGTTTGACAAAAACAAATCTTGTACTATTTACAGTAGAAGAATCTCCATGAGGCACACCTACAGCTCCTTTAGAATATGTTGGAAGCATCTCTTCTCTATGTAAAACTGAATCTAAGTAGTCTTTTTCTACATATTCTTTATTTATAAGAATTGAACATACATATTCTAATAAATCCTTTTTAAAGTATATATCTGGTTCAAAAATTACTAAATCTTCATCAAGCATTCTTTCATACGATTTAGTAAGTTTGTCATCTTGTTGTTTTGATTTTGATAGATAAATATCCAAATTTTTAAAAAGTTCTTTATTATATGGTATGAAATTTATACCTGCTATCTTAGGATTTATTGTCCCAATAATAGCTAATATATTGTTTGTCTCCTTTAGATTTTCAATTTTATAAAATAGATTTTCATCTAATGCACTCATTTGATAGCATTTAGTATTATCATACTTTTCTTCCAATGTTTTACTTATGTACTTAGCAGTTCCTTCTCCAGTAAGACACAAAGTTACAATTGCATTTGATTTATCTATGTGTTTTTCCAATTCATAGTTATACCCCATCCTATCTTTTAACAAAGAAAAAAACATTTCATCCAACTCTTCATCTCCCATAGAAACTTTTCTAGCTGCTTCTAGTGCCATTAAGAGGTCTACTCTATCAATAGTTTTAGTATTTATATTAGTTCTCTTATTTACTATTTGTCCTATGTTTGTAAGTGAACCAATGTCTACCAAAAATAATATACCTTTTCCTTGGTCTATTATTTTTGACAATTCTACTGCCTTATTGTATATGTTTATTGGTTTTTCATCTAAAGGCATATCTATAGCCACAGGAAACTTTACGCCTAAAAGCTCTTTAACTACATTTACAGTCTCTGTAGCTATGCGTCCATGAGAAATTATTATTAACCCTACTTTATCTTTTTTTACTTCATTTTTTAGAGCTGACTTTATATAGAGTGTTATAAATCCAACTTCATCATCTGGAATCTTAACCCCAATTGATTCTTCGATTTTTATTGCAAAACTTTTACCAATTTCATATTCTTTTGAAAAGTCAATTCTTATTTTTTCTAAATTTACATTTATTATCTTTTGATTTAGTTTAATTCTTTTTATAGCTTCTTCTAAGTGTATCGCTAGATATTTAAACATATTTTTATTTACTTCTAAATTGATATTTTTTTCAACTATATCATTCATAAGTTCTTTTACCAGTTTTACTAAACTATCACTTACAAAACTATTTAAATCACTCATTGAAAAAATCTCTTCATCACTACTTAGATTGAACTCTAAGTCAGCAAATCTATTTAAAATAAAAGTCCATAAAATATTCTCTATGTCTATATCTTCAATATCTAGATATTTTAAGTCATAATACTTCTTTTCAATTGTTTTGTATATATCCTCTGGTAATATATACTCATCATTCAAAAGATTTCCTTTTATTGATGATTCTTCTAAATTAAATGGTATAAATATAGCATTTTTTAAATATTTTCTTATCTCTATGTATTCAATTTCTTGAAAGGCTGCATCTTTAAAAGAATCTTTAAGCTTCAAAACTTCATTTATATCTACTACTACTATCGATTCATTCTCTTCATCTTTAGAATTTATAAACTTCATAAAAGCTCTTGCACAAAGAACCTGAATCATATTTTGTAATTGTCCTATGTTTCCACTAAACTTTTTTAGTGTAAGTATTTCAATCACATTTTTATCTACAAATATTTTTGCACTTATTCTGTTACACTCTTGTTGAAAGATATTGTATATAAGGTCTATTTTCTCTTTTAGTAATCTATCATGTAATGGTGGCAAAGTTATTAGCATTGGTATTCTTCTTCTAAATGTTAATAATAAATTAGTCTCTACATTTTCAGTAGTTGCTCCAATCAACATAATACTTACTTTTCTTTCAGCATTGGTTTCACCTAATCTTCTAAATTTTCCTCTATCTAAGATAGAAAATAGTATTTCTTGACCTTTTGGAGGCAATCTATGTATTTCATCTAAAAATAAAACTCCTTCATCAGCTTCTTCTACAAGACCTGGTGCATCATATTCAGCTCCAGTAAATGCACCTTTTTTATATCCAAATAACAAAGACAATAATAATTGTGGATTGTCACTATAATCAGCACAATTAAATACAACAAAATTGGAACTCTCTTTTATTATTTTTTTCTGCTTTGCAAACTCATACATATGTCTAGAAAATAAACTCTTACCAACTCCACTTTCTCCCACAATCAATGTAGGCAATCCTTTGGGTGGGTACAATATAGCAGATTTAGCCTGCTCTACAGCATTTCTAAGACTCCCTTTATTTCCTATTAGAGTTTCAAATGGGTCACTCGATTCTTCTTTAGTTGCCTCTACTACATCCATTTCTAAACTTTCTTTAGGTAAAAGTTCCTCTACAACTCTTCTGGATATATTAAAACCTTCTGTCATCAATTCTCTTGTGATTTCTGATATAGAAATATTCTTATTTTTTTGTAATATTGATGAAATTGCTGATTTCAGATAGGGATATCTTCTTTGCCTTGAATTACTTATATTAAGCTCTTTTCTCAAATTAGTTATATTCTCTCTAGTTGTGCTTAAAAATTTTGCTATTTGAACATCTGTTAATGGATCTTTTTTATTTTCTGTATTTATGATGTTTAAAAGCTTATCTCTCAACTCCATGCTTAATAACTCCTTTCTTGATAAATATATAAGCAACTACCATGCCATACTTACTTTAATATTTTTTACTACTCAAACCCTGTAAGTAACTAGATGTTATAAGTATTTATACATTTTGATAAGCATTTACATTTTGTATATTTAGTAATTTACTAAATGTATTAGCTATTTATAATCTTAAATAATTTAATCCTTTGTTTAAATTATAATGTAAAAAGCTTTATAAATTTATGATTGAAAAACTTACTCAATCAGATATAATAGTACATATCTACTCAACAATAAGAGTTGCAATAAACTGTGTTTTTAACTCTTTCTGTTTTAAAATTTTACATTTATATAATAGTATATCTATTTATATATATAAGATTTTAGCTATATACATAGCTTTAATATGATTTTATATGGCGTATTATACTATTTTAACTTAAAAATTAATTCAATTCTTGTAAGAATATTGTTTGGAAAAAATCAAATTAATAACGAGAGGTGAAAACTTATGCCAATTAATTCTTTTGAAAATTATCCTATGAGTTGGAAACCAAAACGGCCTTCAAAAGGACAAATATTATATAAAGCTATCGCAGAGCAATTAGAGCAAGATATCAACAATGGATTTTTATTGCCAGGTACTAAATTGCCTCCTCAACGTGAATTGGCAGATTTCCTAGATGTTAATGTCAGCACTATCTCTAGAGCTTTTAAAATTTGTGAAAAAAAAGGATTAATAAGTGGAGTTACAGGAAGTGGAACCTTTGTGTCTTATGATGCACGTTCAAATCTATTCTTAATGTCGAGTAATAGCAAAATTACATTTATTGAAATGGGCACAATGAATCCAGATTTCACACTAGAAGAAATGAATACTTTATTTAAACATATAATTAAAGAAATAGATTTTAAAACGATATTCCAGTATGGACAAAGAGATGGTGCTAAATGGCAAAAAGAAGCTATTGTCAAATTAATTTATAAGGCTGGGCTTGAAACTACAGCAGATAGCTTACTTCCTGCAAGTGGTGGACAAAATGCGATTGTAGCTATTTTAGCAGGTCTATTTCAACATGGAGATAGAATAGGTGTAGACCCATTAACTTATCCTGGAATAAAAACAGCAGCTAAAATGCTTGGAATACAACTAATTCCAATTAAACAAGGGAATGGTGAAATTAGTGAGGAAGGCTTATTATATTCTTGTAAAAATGAAAATATTAAAGGTCTATACATAATACCAGATTATCAAAATCCAACTACACATATAATGTCAAAAAATGGGCGAAAAATGATTGCAAATATTGCTTCTAAATACAACTTAATTGTGATTGAGGATGCTATTCATAGTTTACTTAATGAAGCACATTTAAATCCAGTAGCTTCCTATATACCCAATCAAACAATTTATATTACAAGTTTATCAAAAATTATTGCACCTAGTCTGCGATTAGCATATATCTCTACACCTAAACAGTATCGAGAAGCATTATCAGATGCGTTATACAATATTAATTTGTCTCAATCTTATTTTTTAACAGAAATTGCTTATCGTATGATTACATCAGGAGAAGCTGATAAATTAATTAATGCACGTCGTAAATCTGCAAGAAGAAGAAATAAGATTATTAATCAATATTTATCTGGTTATAATCTTTTAGGGAGTGAAGAATGTATATTTAGATGGTTGATTCTTCCTGATGGTATAATGGCAGAAAAATTTGAAATACAAGCACTTAAAGAAGGTGTACAAGTTTATGCATCTGAGCGTTTTGCTGTTGGTAAAGAAAAACCGATTTCTGCAATAAGAATAGCGGTATGTGCTACAGAAAGTACAGAAGAACTTAAAGCTGGTCTGACTGTATTAAAAAAATTATTAGAAGAGGAAAGATAATTGTATTGCACACAATATTTTAATTGTGTGTATTTTTTTTTGTTGTTACAATGAAATTACACCAGATAATAATTAATTATAGAGATTAACATATATTATTACATCATAATAACAAATAGATAAAATTCAATAGTATTTTAGAATTATCTTGTTTTTATATAGTAATTTATATATTAATCCAAATTTATTTTTAAGTATGATTGCAATTATACAATTAATCTATTTTTATCTTTTTTTAATATATTTAATACAAAAGGAGTGATTTATTATGGAAAGAACTCAACAATTAAGAGAAAGCTTCATTGCTTCAATTCCAATATTTTTAGGTTACATACCTATAGGTATAGTAGGAGGAATACTATTACAAAAATCTGATCTTTCACCTTTTCAAATAGCATTAATGGTAACTCTGGTATTTGGAGGAAGTTCTCAATTCATTGCAGCTTCAATGATTTCTACTGGTGCAAGTGTAACATCTATTGTTTTGACTACATTTATAGTTAATTTAAGACATTTTCTAATGAGTTCTAATTTGAATATGTACATAAAAAATAAAAGCCCAAAATTTATATTGCCATTTTGTCACACTATAACAGATGAAACTTTTGCGGTTAATTATGAAAAATTTACTACTGGAAATTGGTCTGATAAAAATGCTATTTATCTCAATTTCTTCTGTTTAATTTCATCAGTTTTAGCTAATTTTATTGGAGCATTTCTAGGAGAAAGTATATCTATAGACAGTTCCATTTCTGGCTTCATATTGACTTCTATGTTTATAGCCTTAATAGTTTCTCAAATAAAAAATAAAATTTATATTTTAGTATTTATATCATCAATTATTATTTCTGTTATTTTATATGCATTATTCAAAAGTAATTTAGTAATAATAGTTTCATCGATTTTAGCATCTTTAATTGGTTTCTTTATAGAAGAATCTTACTATAAAAAGGAGGAATCTTATGAATAATAATTATATATTTTTTATTATAATTGGAATGTACATTGTTACATATCTACCAAGGGTTCTTCCTATGTTAATTTTCTCAAAAAAAGAGATGCCTGAGTTTTTGAAAAAAATCATGAAATTTATACCTGTGGCAATACTTACTTCCTTAACTGCTAAAGATGTATTTTTTAATGGAGATAACCTATATTTATCTATAACGAACCCTAAAATTATATCTTTTATGATTGTACTTCTTGTTGCATATAGATTTAAATCTATTGGTATTTCTATTATTACAGGTGTGATATCTATATATCTATTTGGCATTATCATATGATACTTTAATAATATTTTATTGTATAAATTATGTGTACAATTTTAATTTAATTTGTTATTTTGTTAATTTCAAATAAAAAACAGAGTGACTTAAAGTTACTCTGTTTTTACATTTCATCCTCTACTGTCAATGTTCTAATGTCTTATAGTGAAAGCTTCTGATGGTTATTCACAAAAAATATACGTATACTTAAATATTATCTAAGTCCATATTTGTTACTTCTTCTTCATATTTTTGAAACTCTAAATTTGCTTTAAATAAATCTCCATCTATTTCTATATAGAATTTTCCACCTTGTAAATTTACTAAATCTCTTGCAATAGCAAGTCCTAATCCACTACCTTCAGTATTTCTTGATTCATCAGCCCTTTTAAATCTTTCCATAATCTCACTTGGGTCAAAATTTAATTCATAAGAAGATATATTTTTCATAGTCACCTTTACATTTTCAACACAATCATATACATCAATATATACTCTAGTTCCTTCTAAAGAATATTTTGCTATATTAGACAAAAGATTTTCAAATACTCTATACATTCTTCTTCCATCTGCCCATATATACACCTTATCATTTGGAACATTTAATTTTATATATAAATTATTTTTAGATAATTTTTCTTCAAGTTCACCTATACTTTGTCTTAAGAGTTGCACTAAATCAATCTTACTAATTTGTAATTCTATATTACCACTACTTACTCTACTAGCTTCAAATAAATCTTCTATCAATAATTTTAGTCGTTTTGACTTTGACTCAAGTACATTTATATAATCATTTATATACTTTGGTTGTATAGATTCTTCTTTTTTAATTAAATCTACATAATTTATTATCGAAGTAAGTGGAGTTTTCAAATCATGAGATACATTTGTTATAAGGTCAGACTTCATTCTTTCACTTTTTACTTGCTCTTCTATCGCTTTATCGAGACCTTCTCCAATATTATTTATATTTTCAGCTAAAGATGTAAAGTTATCATTTCCATTAATTTTTATCTTATAATCTAAATTTCCCTGTTTTATCTTTTCAGTACCTTCTATTATATAACTAAGATAGGAAAGTCTCTTAGTTATATAGATTGCAAATCCTAAAAAAATACATATAGAAAACAACAATCCTAAACTTATACTTTGAGTACTAATTACCATAATTAAAATCAAAGATGTTAACACTATTATAATAATTTTTCTTGCTAAAGATACTTTCTTTATAGCGTTAATAACCTCCTTTATAGTTTTTATTAACCATAAAATCACTCTTACTATGATACTTGACTTAAATATGCATATTTTACTTTCTAAATAACTTAATTGAACATTTATAAAAAATATATTATTTGATACTACCAATAAAGATAAAGAAGCCAGCATAATGACATAAATATGATAAGATATATCAAAAGCATACATAATTAAAATTGCTATTGAAATATATACCAGTATTACATTAAATTCCATAGGTATCTTATTATATATTAGTAAAAATATGTTATTTCTTTTTAAAACTTTACATTTTATTCTGCTGTATAAAATTATAGATAATAAACATATAATTGCTAAACTTAAACTAGCTACAAAAAATAATCTTACTTTTTCTGTAGCTTGTTTAAATATTTGAAAGTCAGTATATACTATTCCATCTTCTATAGTTGGCTCTTCTGGAAAAGATACATATGCCTCAAAAGCTTCATCTACTCCATTTCGTTCCATACTCAGATTATTCAGTTTAAACTTTTTTCCATTTATTGTTTTAATAATATATGAGCTCTTTCCTACATTATTTATTATCTCTATATTACAATAGCTCTTAGTTTTTTGCTTAAAATCATCTAAATTGTCATATGATGTATTTGAATAAAATGCTCCTGTAAATGTATCAATAACATACACTTTTATATTTTTTAGATAACCTAAATATTCTTCAGGAGTTTGTTTATTACTCATGATTTTATCATACTCAGAGTCACTAATACTTAAATCTATACTTTTACCTTTTGTTTGGCGATACTCATAATTTAATTTACTTTTTTCTCCACTAGTTAACAGACTACCCACAGATAGCTTAAAATTGGATAACAAAATTGGCATTGTTCCTTCATCAAATATATTACTGTCATAAAAATCATCAGATATATTAAAAATCCCACTTTTTGTAGAAGTCCTTTGTATATTGTATTTAGGTTCAGCAAGCCCTATTGTTACCAACAATATAGTTAATGGAAATGAGATAGATATTATGATTAATGAGACTAACTTTAATGCTCTATATTTTTCCAAGTTGCTCACCTCATCTACATTGTCAGTATCTTATATAAAATAAAGTTTAAAAAAAGCATAATCCCCATAGAGTAAATTAAACTATCAGAGAAAAAGTTAAAACATATTAGAATTCCTAACATCTGTGTAAATGTAAAAATAATTAAAATCAAAATACAATTAAATATTAAACTCTTTTCTTTTACAATTTTTCCACTAAAATTTTTCAATCTTATAACCAACTCCCCACACCACCTTTAAAAATCTTGGTTCTTTTGGATTTATTTCAATCTTTTCTCTTATTCGTCTAATATGTACTGCGACTGTATTTTCTGAATTAAAACTTTCCTCATTCCATACCTTTTCGTATATCTCATCTATTGAGAAAACTCGTCCTTTATTTTCTAAAAGAAGCTCAATGATTTTATACTCAATTGGAGTCATTTTTATGTTTTCACCATCAATTTTTACTTCTTTTGTTAGTGTATTTAACTCCAAAGTTCCACTTTTTAAAATTTCTTTACATGTATCTTCATAATTGCCTAAAGTTACATACCGTCTTAAGTTTGATTTAACTCTAGCTATAAGCTCTAATAGATTAAATGGCTTTGTTATATAATCATCAGCTCCAATATTTAATCCTATTATTTTATCTGTATCTTCACTTTTTGCTGAAATTAAAATTATTGGTATGTTTTTTTCTTCTCGTATTTTTATAGTTGCTTTGATTCCATCTAATTTAGGCATCATTATATCCATTAATATTAGATGAATGTCATTCTCTGTTATTATTTCCAAAGCTTTCATTCCATCATATGCTTTATATATTTTAAACCCTTCTGATTTAAGATATATTTCTATTGAATCAACAATTTCTTTATCATCATCTACTACTAATATATTGTACATATTTTCACTTCCTCTATTGTATAATAATACTTATCTCTATTATACAATATCTTTTACTTCCTTTCTCAACAATGACTAAATTGTTATATTATATTGGCTTACATTTTTGTAACTTTCCCTTATAAATATATAATAGAACATAAATCTTAAGAAAATATTATCCTAAATCTTAAATATTTCTTAAGATTTAAGATAAATTGAGGCTTATTTGAATTAATTGATTTGAATTATGTTGTTTTCAGATTACTTTTATTTAAGTGTTTTGATTAGATTAAGCTGAATTGATGTATATTAATTCTTATTGAGTAGTTTTTATACATACTATCTACTATATACTATACATATTCTATTAAAATTTATATAAATATAAGACAAACCTATTTCATTTTTTTAACATGTTCAGAATAATAAACAAAATGAAGGCACAAAAAGTTATACTTTCATACCTTCACTTTGTTTGTTATGTATTTATCTGTCATTTTTATCTTTCAAATTTTTAAAATATTCTTCTAATATCATCATCTACTTTATAATCCTTACCATGTAATGCTTAAATTAAACTTTATATTGAACTTTTATGTATGTTCTTTAAAAATTCTCTTGTTTAAAAACTCTAATATTGTTTTTCACAAGTAAAATAACATTCATATATAAATTTATTAAGTTTTCAACCAAGTATGTTAAATAGTAACTAATTCTATTGTATTATTGTAATTGTAGAATAAAACTAAATCGGCAAAACTAGAGAAATTTAGTGACGCAAAGCTATAGGGACTAACGCTTATAAAATAAGTTATGTCAGCCAGTTGCCAAAAAGATGTTTTCTTTTTGTTTTTCATGAAAGTTTTTTAGGGGGATAAATATGTTATGTTTGGATATAAAATGGATAAATGTACACATATGTTAACTGCTTATATTGGTAGTTCATATGATTATTGTGATTTTATAGATACACAGTTAGATGATTTTATACTAGAGTACGGAGAAAATACAGTAGAATCTTGTTTGCACCAAGTTATGGTATTAGTAAGCAAGTATAATTAGATAGATTTTGTTTTCTAGAAAACCCTTTTTAGTTTTATTTACATTTATATCAATATAAATTAATACAAAGCATTTAAATTTATTTTAAGATTAAGAATAAATATAAATGTTAATTAAAAATTATAATTAAATAGACATTTATATTAATCTATGATATAATAGTACTTGTGGTGATACACAAGTAAATCAAGTATATCTTGATATAGGTTAATAGGAGTATTTTTAATGAATAATGGAATAGTAAAATGGTTTAATAATGAAAAAGGATTTGGGTTTATATCAATGGAAGGTGGAGATGATGTATTTGCTCATTTCTCAGCTATACAAACTTCAGGATTTAAATCATTAGAAGAAGGTCAAAAAGTAAGCTTTGATATAGTTAAAGGCGCTAGAGGTCCTCAAGCAGAAAATATAACTATATTATAATATATAGATTTTTCGGAAAGACTCTTTTCAGGGTCTTTTTTTATTGATAATATTTTAGATGTATATAAAAAAGTCCCCTCCAACAAGAGAATACTTAGTTTAAATGCTTTTAATAAAATAAGACTCACAAAAAGATATTTATAAAGTATATATTTTATAAATATCTTTTTTAGTTAAACTATATAAT